>NZ_JAGGMO010000009.1 GCF_017875395.1 Methanococcus voltae
ATTAAAACAAGGATTGAAACCCATATACTCGAGCCCTTGCGTCCTCAGTCCCTGCATTGTCACAGTGGCAATTCCATTAAAACAAGGATTGAAACTAGTCAATGCCTGTATTTCCACCATTAAGCACACCAGTCACAGTGGCAATTCCATTAAAACAAGGATTGAAACACTTTGAATTCTTGTTCATTGATATATATAATTTCAGTCGCAGTGGCAATTCCATTAAAACAAGGATTGAAAGCCCAACTGCCTCTGGGCGATTGGCATTTACTCAAATCGGAGATTTGATATTTTTTTACATTTCAAGTCCATCAAAGGATTTTATGAACGAAGTGAATAAAAGGGTTTGGTTGAAAGCCCAACTGCCTTTAAATAAATCTTTCAGATTTATAGCTCGCCAACTACGTTGTCGATGGGCGGACGGCTTCATGTCAAATCGGAGATTTGATATTTTTATTTTCTTATTAAATTCCCATCAAAGGATTTTTACGAGTGAAACGAGTAAAAAGGGTTTGGGATATTCCATTAAAACAAGGATTGAAAGCCCAACTGCCTTAGGGCGGACGGCTTCATGTCAAATCGGAGATTTGATATTTTTTTACATTTCAAGTCCATCAAAGGATTTTATGAACGAAGTGAATAAAAGGGTTTGGTTGAAAGCCCAACTGCCTTTAAATAAATCTTTCAGATTTATAGCTCGCCAACTACGTTGTCGATGGGCGGACGGCTTCATGTCAAATCGTAGATTTGATATTTTTATTACATTTCAAGTCCGTCATCTTAAAAATCTTAGATTTTTGAGATACCTAAAATCTATGATTTTAGTGTAAAGGATTTTTACGAGTGAAACGAGTAAAAATGGTTTGTTTTATGAGCATAGCGAATAAAATGGTTTAGAGTGAAACGAGTAAAAAGGGTTCGATAGAAATTTCAAGTTTTATTTTATCAAATTATGCCTATTCGTAATAATTTCAGAAATCTTTTCTGAATAGATTCTGCTTCAATCTATATTTTAACTCTCAACTTATTTTTCTAAATTTTGGTTTTTTATTGATTTATATACGATTGATAACCCTAAAATCATTTGATGTCTTAATATTCATCTATTTTATGGAGTTTTGAAATATCCTTTTTTTAAAAAAAGTAAAAAAGTAAGTAATATATTATTCAACCACCCTAAATCCATCAGCAGTCCACTCAACGATAATAGGTTCTTCAGGAAGTTCTGTAAGAGTTTCAAAGTATTTTAAAGCAGCTTCAGTTCCTAATCTATCGGAACCAGCTATATATATCAACTTATAATTCTGAATTACAGTTGAAGAGCCTGAAGGTATTGAAATAACTTGTATAATTCCTCTATTTTCCCCAGGATTATCATTAGTTACAGGGATAGAGAATCTATCATTATATTGGTTAGCTATTCTGTTAGCTATTGGCCCACCTACGATAATTGTATCTCCATCTATTTCAGTATCGTCTGAATGTATATTTTCTTTTAAGTTTTCAGCTAACTGTTTATCGAAGCTACTTCCGTAAACTACGTTTGAATCTGAAACTGTCCTTCTTAAAGACTTAGAATCGATACTAGTGGAAGCATCTATTGTTCTATGTCTATTATTGTTATTTGAAGGTACGTGAGTATCTATTGTAAATGTTGTAGTTGTTGAATTACTGTTGTTAGCATTATCGGTAGATGTAACGTTTAATAGATATGTTCCATCGTTTAATGTTTTTTCCGCTACGTAGTAATCTCCTGTTTTAGTTAATGTAACGTTTTCATTAATATTTCCATTAGTTATGTTTGCTTTTACTTCTTTAACTTTAGATCCAGAATCTAAAGAGCTAACGTTTATTAAGAATTTATTAGTTTTTAAAGTTCCTGTTGGTGTGTTTATTGATACGTTTGGAGCTGTTGTATCAACTATAAATGTAGTTGTTGAGGATATTGCTTTATTATTTAACGTATCTATTGCATAGATTGTTAAATTGTAATTATTATCTGATAATGTTTTATCTATAATGTAGTAACCATCAGTTAATGTTAAAGTATTATTTTCTCCATTTATGTTTGCCTTTACTTCTTTAATTCCAGTTTTATCAATTACTGTTGCATTTATTGTAATATCGGATTCATTTTGAATTCCAATTGGAGAGTTTAATGTGATTGTTGGGGCAGATGAATCCAAGGTAAAGTTTATTACTTTGGTTTTATTGTAGTTACCTGCTTTATCGTAAGCAGTTATTACATAAGTATAATTACCACTAGACAATGAATTAATTGCAGATGTACTGTATATGTTTCCACCAATGTCATTCATTGTGTAATTATTTTCATTTAATTCAACGGTAACGTTTTTAACTTCCCTATTATCAGTTACTGTTGCATTTATTGTAAATCCTGTGTTTACAATTGTTCTGTTTGGTTTTTCATTTGTTATTACAGGTTTAGTTAAATCAATTATAATTTCATTTGGCTGAGTTTTATTTATATTTCCTAAATTATTCGTTGCATAGATGGTTATATTGTAATCACCTTCTGCTAACGTATTAGTATTTCCAATATAATTGTCAGTATCTTTTGATAAAGTTACGTTTTTATTTACAGCACTAGATTTTATATTTGCCTTTACTTCTTTTATCCCGTAAGTATCGGTTACAGTTGCATTTATTTCAATATCTGATTTATTATATATTGAATTATTTGTAGGTTCTGCTATTTCCATAACCGGTTTAGTTTCATCCACTATGAAGGTAGATTCGTTTGTATAGGTATTTTTATACAAATCTGTTGCAGTTACTTTTAATGTATAAGTACCTGCTTCCAAATTACTTATTAATTTAGTGTGTAAGTTTTCATTGTGCAAATCTTCAGTTAAATCATATTTAAATGTCTCAGTACCTTTTGTTAATGAAATATTAACAGTTGATTTTTCATTAACTGTTACTTGAATATTTGTTGCGATTCCCACTGTTGAACTATCTGTTGGTTTAACTGTAATTATCTTTGGAGCAGTTGTATCAACTGCGAATATTACTTCATCAGTTACGTTTTTATTTCCTACAGTATCTTCCGCATAAACTTTTATAACATATTTGTTATCTGCGAAGTTTCTACTTAATGTGTAGTAATTATCTGTTTTACTTAAAGTTACATTAGTTCCATTTATGTTCGCTATTACTTCTTTTATTGCACTTGAATCGTTTGCAGTTGCATTTATTACAATATCGCTTATATTGTAGATTTTATTGTTTATAGGAGTGTTTATTGATACGTTTGGAGCTGTTGTATCTACTATAAAGCTAATAACTTTCTCATCACTATTTCCTGCAGTATCTTTAACGGATATATTTATATTGTGTAACCCTTCTTTCAATCCACTAGCAGTTCCTGTATATGTTAAATCCGTTGGATTTACAGTCACTGTTTTTTCATCACCCGTTCCTCTATCGATAATTACTGTAGAACTTGAAACTGATTCGTTTACTGTAAAGTTTACTTTAACTTCACTCAAATTGTAGATTTTATTGTTTACTGGTGAATTTACTGTTATTCCAGGTTTAGTTGTATCAACTGAGAATATTATTTCATCGGTTACGTTTTTATTTCCGGCATTATCTTCGGCATAAACCTTTAAACCATGTTTACCATCGGATAACGTTTTACTTACTATGTAATAGTCATTATCTTTATTCATTGTATAGTTAGTTCCGTTTATGATTGCTTTTACTTCTTTTATTCCATATGTATCATTTACAGTTGCATTTATCAACATATAATTTTTAGAATATGTTTTATTATTTATTGGAGTGTTTAATGATACATTTGGCTTGGTTGTATCAACCATAAATGTTATTTCATTTACATTTTTAATACCTAAATTATCTTCAGCGTAAACCTTTAAACTATGTTTACCATCGGATAACGTTTTGCTTAATGTATAATAGTCACCAGTTTTGCTTAATGTTTCATTAGTTCCATTTATGTTTACCTTTACTTCTTTTATACCTATTGCATCTGTTGCATTTATATTTATTAGTATATCTCTTGTATTATAGCTAGTATTGTTTATTGGATTATTTATTATTATTTCAGGTGCTTCTGTATTTACAACAATCCATTGTTTTTTAACACTTCTATGCCCCAGGTTATCAAAAGCATAGAATGTTAATGAGTAATTACCATCAAGTATTCCGTTATATCCTAAGTAGAAGTAATTAGGATACTCTGCAAGTGATACATTCCAATCATCTAGTCCGGACACTATATAATCAACACCGCTTGCATCTACTGCAGTTATATTTACTATAAAATTCTTTACGTTTAATATTGATTTATTAGCTGGCGAATGCACTGTCATTACTGGACCTGTGGTATCCATACATTTTGGTAAATAATCAATAAGACCTGCTTTTATCGAATGTATGTCGTCACAGAAACCATCACCATTATTATCAGGATGAGTTTCAGAGAAACCGGGTCCTGTTGAATTAAACCAGTAGTTTCCACCACCGTTCTCTTTTGTAGTATTTAAGTCATTTGTACATTGATAAGCATCAATATTATACATAGAGTTATTAAAAAAATTGTCATATATTAAATTACCATTTGAAGATTCTAGATATGCACCATACTGATTGTTTAAATAAATACTATTATTGAATACCTCATTACCTGTACTTTGCATGGTATAAAATCCTATACCATTATTGCTGTATATTTCATTACTTTTTATGGTTGAATTCGTAGTATACCATAGTATTATACCATTCCAGTTATTGTGCGCGGTATTGTTTAGTATGGTATTATTTATTCCTTGTACCCTAATGCCAAATCCACAATTTGATGTAGTACTGTTGAAAACAATGCTGTCATCACATTTTTGAAGGTATATACCCTCCTCCATAAAATCTTTTACATTGAGATTTTTTATCGTAACATTTTTAAGTACTACGCCTGATTTATATACTAAAACACCTGTGCTTGCAGCACTATTTTTTCCATCTATTGTAAGTCCTTTTCCATCTAATGTTACATTGTCACTAGTAATTACAATTATATTACCCATATTGTGGGATATACTGTTATTTAAATAATACTTTCCCGGCGTATCTATCGTATCGGGTCCAGATATCGGCGTATCTGCATATGTAGTATTGATTGCTAACATTGTCACCATTAGTACCATAAAAAATGCTATTTTGTAGTTTTTTTTCATATTATCCTCCATTATATTTTACATAATTATTTATTTTTTTAATTGAATATATAATTATTTATTTAAATTGGGCATATTATAATATTAAATAACTTTAAAACAGTAATATATATTAAAAAAAAGATGAATAAGAGGAATGAAATAAATTTATAAGTTGATAATTAGGAATATTAATCATTTTTTGGTAAAATAATATATGTATAGCCGTCTTCTTTTTTAACAAATTCACATTTGTCTAAATCTACGTTTTCGTTAAATAATTCCTTTATTTCAGATTTAATCATTTCTAAAATTTCTTTATTTGAAATTGGTTCATCAATATCTACATCCATATGTACTATTAAAGAATCTTTTTCTTTATTATTTTCAAAAGGTATAATTTCAAAAGTTCCATATTCATTTCTGAATTTATATAGTATGTTTTCCATCAATTCACCTCGAAACCTATAATAATAAATTTTTATTTAAAGCTTTATATACCTTAATAATTTTTAAATAGTGAAAAATAGTACTAAAATAAAATAGTAAACTGAGGTATACTTGATAAACTAAAATAAAAAAATAAAAAAAAGTAAGTAGTATATTATTCGACTACTCTAAACGAAACTTTTGAAAAAAGCTTCACTCCAAACCATTTTATTCACTTCGTTCATAAAATCCTTTACACTAAAATCATAGATTTTAGGTATTTTAAAAACCGTAGGTTTTTAAGATGATGGATATATTTTGTATTTTTAAAAGTTTCATCAAAAGGTTAGTTAACTACTTTATAACCAGAACTAGTCCGCCCTACAACAATAGGTTCAGTAGGTAACTCTGTAAGAGTTTCAAAGTATTTTAAAGCAGCTTCAGTTCCTAATCTATCGGAACCAGCTATATATATCAACTTATAATTCTGTATTACAGTTGAAGAGCCTGAAGGAATACTTATAACTTGTATAATTCCTCTATTTTCTCCAGGATTATCATTAGTTACAGGGATAGAGAATCTATCATTATATTGGTTAGCTATTCTATTAGATCTAGGCCCTCCGATAATAATGGTATCTCCATCTATTTCAGTATCGTCTGAATGTATATTTTCTTTTAATTCTTTTGCTAACTGTTTATCGAAGCTACTTCCGTAAACTACGTTTGAATTTGAAACTGTCCTTCTTAATGAGCTTGATTCTATGCTTGGTGAATCATCTATTGGTTTACGTTTGTTATTATCGTTATTGTTACTATTTGTTGGCTCTGACCCTAGTACAGAGGTTGATTTTCCACGATATATCGGTAAATAGTCTACGTTTCTTTTTGAAATATTGTATGGTTCATCACAGAAACCGTCTTTATCTAAATCTGCATGAGTTTCAGAGAAACCCGTCCCTTTTGGAGTTATCCAGGTGTTTCCCCCACCTTTCTCTTTGGTAGTGTTCCAATAATTTAGCCCATATCCCATATGTACATTTTTTACATTGTTAAATACATTTTTTACAATATAATTATTATGGGAATTCGATAAAAAGACACCTGTATCCTTGTTTAAACTTATTGTATTATTTATTATTTGATTATTATTAGACAAATCTTCTATGTAAATACCATTTACTATGTTTAAACTTATTGTATTATTTATTACAGGATTACTTTGTGACTTATATATGTGAATACCATATCTAAGGTTTGAATGTACAGTATTCGTTATAACGGTATTATTTTTAGAATGCGATAAATAAATACCACTGTTCTTGTTTGAATTTACAGTATTATTGGTAATTGTGCTATTTTGAGAATACCCCATATAAATACCACTGTTCTTGTTTGAATTTGCAGTATTATTGGTAATTGTGCTATTTTGAGAATTTTCTATATATAGGCCATAACTGTTTGAATTTACAGTATTATTGGTAAAATTACAGTTTGTACTGTACTGTGCGGTTATTCCAAAATTTGCACCTGATATATTTAAATTCTCGACAAGCATATTTGAACAGTTCATAAGTATTACTTGCCCAGCGTCTTCGGGAACTTTTCCAGTATTGTTATTTTTGTAATAGTAAATTGGTCTACCGTTCATCGTGTTATTTTTGATTGTATGCGTATTTGTACCACCAATGCGGTCGTATGTATTTCCCACCCTAATTCCACGGATATCTAACGAATTATTGACGAGAATACAGCCATGTGAAGAATAATCTATCACAATATCATTAATACTATTTGAATTTGCAGTATTATTTTTAATAGTATTATTCTTGGAATTATCTATATACATACCATTTTTGTTTGAATTTATTCTGTTATTTATAATGGGGGTATTTGGGGAATTAAATATGTGTATACCACATTCGCTTGAATCTGCAGTATTATTTACAAAGAAGCTGTTCGGAGAGCTCCATAGTGTAATGCCATAATTGCTTGAACTTACAGTATTATTTATAATAGTGCTGTTTGGAGATTTTTCCAAATGAATACAAGCATCTCCCCTCGAACTTACAGTATTATCTATAACAGAGGAATTGGGACAATTATAAGTATAAATATCCCGTGTTATGCCTGAACTTACGGTATTATTTATAATAGTGCTGTTTGGGCAGTCTATTAAATGGATATTATAATCACCATTTGACTTTAGATTATTATTTATAATGGATATGTTAGTTACATTAATCATATGGATACCCATATGGTATCCAGATATATTCGTATTTTTTATTGTAATGTTTTTTAAATTTTGTCCATAAATACCCCGTGCTAAACCATTATTGGAAATTAAAGGAGCGGCTCTACCTATAATTGTTACATCATCAGATTTAATTACGATGGCATCGTACTGGGTAGTTGGTAGGGTATGGTCAATGTAATAAATCCCTGGTCCGCATATCGTACGTCCAGCTGGTTCATAACCTACGTTAGTGGTTTCATATTCTGCATAAACTGTATTTATGGATAATATCGCTATTATCAATAGTATAAAAAATATTAGATTATTATTTAGTTTCATTATTTACCCCTTAATATATTAATAAATTAGATATTTTAATTATTTAATAAATAATTATTTATTTAAATCCCGAAGCAAACGAAAAAATTAACCTATAAAATAATAATCTAAAAATAAGTAAAAAATAAGTAAAAAAAGTAAATTAGTATTTATAATTTGGATTAGGTTCAAATGAAATATTTTTAGTTTCTTTATCAATTTTTACAAGAATTCCAAGATATTCCATTTCTTCTAAATCTTTTGAAAGCATATATTGTGCTAATTCACTACAAATTTGAAGTATTTCATTATCTATATTATTTTGTAATTTTAACATCTTTTTCTTACTCGTAGCTTCTTCCAAATCTGCTTTAACTAACGCCATTGTCGTGTAGTTGTTTATCATTGTAGCTATTGCTAATTCTTCTTTATCTTCTTCAGTAGCTAATTTACCCAATATTTTTTTAGTTTTCATTTTATTTCCTCGGTTTATTTTGTGATTATTATTATTATTATTATTATTGCCATTATTATTTTTTTATTTATTTTAATAACTTAGTTTATTAAGTTATTTTATTAATTTTATTACAAAATTATGATTTATACTAGATTCATCAGTTGTAGAGTAATCAAGGATTTTGGTGCCATCGCATTTGTTTAATTCTTCACTACTAAATATGTTCCCATCTACTTTTAACGCCCCATTATGTACTAAATCCTGAAGTTTACTGATAATATCAAATTTACCCGTATCTTCTTCCCAGGTATCTTCAGGAAGTTCATTACAAAGCTGTAAAAATGTATAATTTTCCGTACTATTGGCATAATGGTTATTTACCACATCTACAATATTATTTTTTATTCTAGTCTCCCAAGCCAAATACTTCTGCTCTTCTTCGCTGATTTCTTTTTCAACTTCTTCATCAACTTCATAAGGGATTAATTCAAATGAAACAGTTGCATTTTTTTCATTTTCCTTATTGAGCTTAATTTTGTGGTCAAAAAATTCTACTTCTTCCAAATCGTTTGAAATCATATTATCTGCTAAATCTAACTTTATATTTTCCATCTGTTCTTCGATAAAGCTTTTTAATTGTAATATTTTTCTTCTATTGGTTGCACCATCTAAATCTTCCAAAAACATCCTGTTTAATTCATATGTCCTAAACATGTCTATTATAAACAATTCTTTAAGATCTTCTTCGGATAAATTACTTAAAAGTTTTTTACTTGCCAAATTTTCACCAGTTGAGATACTAACTTAATTATGGATTTATTAAATTATTAATTTTATCAGATAATTATTTTATTAGCATTACCATCATTTTTATTAGTTATTATTTAAAATTGCCATATATTCAAATCTTTTTCCATTTTTACGTTTAATAATTTTATTATTTTTAACCAGTAACTCCAAATCATTCCTTGCAGTATCGTAGGCAACAAAAAACATGTTTTGAACTTCTTTGATAGTAACATACTTTTCAGGGTTATTATAAAAATATCTAAGAATATCCGCTTGTCTTGAATTTAGGGCAGTATTTTCATAAAACTCCTCGCCAATATCCACTAGTTCTTTTTCTCGTCTAGATATATATCTATTCATTTCCTCGATTGATTTTTCAATGGCGTCTAAATTATAATTTATAAAGTAGGTTAAATCATTTTCATCCGTTTCAGAATACAAATAGGCTTTTGCATACTTCTTTTTAGCATTTTTCAATATTCTTGAAATGGCAGTATACCTAAATCCAACGTAGCCTCTCGAAAGTACGTACCAATAGAATATCGCTCGTGCAGTTCTTCCGTTTCCGTCGTTAAATGGGTGAATATAACCAATTAAAAAGTGAAGAATTATCCCTTTTATTATTGGCGGTATAAAATACCCATCTTCATCAGAATTTGCAAAATTGCAAAACTCTTCCATTAGTTCAGGGATTTCTGCGTATTTAGGGGGCGTATGGTAAGTAATACCAACGTCTAAGTTATCGCCCACAACTATTTCATCGTTATCTCGATATTGCATCTCATCTTTTTTATCATTCAACGTATCTTCTGTTATCGACCTATGAAGCTCCAAAATAACTTCGGGAGTTAATTGCTCGTTTATAAGGTTATCATAGATGTATTCCATCGTAATATATCCATTATATATCATTTTTTCAGAGTTATTTGTAGGCTTTTTCTGTTGAAGAATCATTTCTTTAGCTTTTTTACGAGTTGTAGTAGCTCCTTCAATTTGACTCGATGCAATTGCCTCTTCGATTAGGGAAGCTATAAGATATTTTTTCTTATATTTTTCGTTTACATTTTTAAGGCCAATATTCATTTCCCCGAAAGTTGCCTTATCAATTTCATGTATCCTCTTCAATAAGGTGTTTGTTAAGCAATATTTAAAACTATACCCTTTTATTTTAAAATTCTGGTTTTTAAAAGCCCTTAATAATTGTAATATAAACCAAAGTTCTTTTTTATCCATGCTGAAATCTTTATATTTTAAATCATCCCAATGAACGTAATTTACATTCAATAGTATTTCTTTTTCTTTTTCAGGAACATTTAATTCTTCGCCCTTAACTATAGAATTTATTAAATTAAAATACTTTAAAATACTTAAAAAGTCCAATTTAAATTTTTTATCATCATTGGAACTTAAATTTATGCCGTTAGTTGTATTAAGACCAAAATCACTCATTAAATCTAGCATATTCGGTGGTTTTTCAGGAATTTTCATAACTTCACCATCCGTACCAACTACCAATTTGGTAGATTTTGGTAGGTATTGGTAGTAAGTTATGAAGTTTGACACTTATATACTTATCTACCAATTTGGTAGATTTTGGTAGATTTTGGTAGATTTTGGTAGATTTTGGTAGATTTTGATATTAAATTAATCCTTAACTATATATCTAATAATTAAAATATTTTAATATATATTATTTATAAATGAGGGGAAAATAATGAAGATATGTATCAAAATAGTACTTTTTATGTTACTAATGGTGACGATGTTGGCTGTTAATACGGTATATGCAGATACTGAAATAAATAGTAGCGATTATACCATCAATAAATCAGGTAAATATTATTTAGCAAAAAATATAATTTGTAATGATAGCAATAATTGTATATCTATTACTTGCAACGATGTAGTTATAGATGGTAAGGGTTTTGCATTAGATGGGAATAATTCTGGAAGTAATGGGATTTATATGGCAGTAATGTTTACCCAACTCCGAAATATAACTATAAAAAATTTAAAGATAAGAAATTTTACAAATAGTGGAATTTATCAATATGGTGCTGTTTCTGGCTTAATTAAAAATAATACCCTATACCATAACGGGATGGGTGGAATTACAGCATATGATACTCACCGTTATGAGATTGTAAATAATAATATATCTTCAAATGAAGGGTATGGTTTTACCGCGTATTATTCAGATAATAATAACATAATAAATAATACCGTAGGACAAAATAATTATCATGGAATACACCTATACGATTCGCTACGTAACATGTTGGAAAATAATATTTTATCAAAAAATAAGTGGCACGATATACAGGTAGCAAGTTCCGACCGAACTACGATTAAAAATACAACCGTATCTTCAAATGATTCATTAGGAATTGCAATTTTAGATTCAAAATATAATGTTTTAACCAATAATTCGTTAAAAAGTGGTGGTATATCCATTACAGGTCGTTTTTTGGAAAATTGGAACACACATACCTTTGAAAATAATACGGTCGATGGAAAACCAATTTATTATTATAAAGACGTTAATAATACTACCGTACCAGAAGATGCTGGACAAATAATACTTGCAAACTGTAATGGTTTTTTAATTGAAAATATAAACGTCTCTAATCTTTTTACAGGTTTACAAATGGTTTATTCGTCAAATAATCTATTAAATAATGTTAATGTATCAAATTCTAAAAATGGAATGTTAATTCATATGTCCCATAATAATAGTTTCATAAATAATAAAATTTACTTAAATAATAATTACGGTATTTATTTACAACTTTCAGATAATAATACAATATATAATTGCGATATTTCAAATAATAGAGAAGGATTTAAATTTTCCGGTAATAATAACAACACTATAAACAATAATTTATTAAAAAATAATGAAATTGGTATGTATTTAAGTAATTTAAATAATAATTCGATATATAACAACACATTTAACAATACGGAAAATACCAAAACAGGTAGAATCATTGGTTTAAATCATTGGAATACCACAAAAGAGAACGGTGGTGGAAACTACTGGTTTACTCCAAACGGAACAGGCTTCTCTGAAACTCATGCAGATTTAGATAACGACGGTTTCTGTGATGAAATATACAATATTTCAAAAGGAAACATAGATTACTTACCAAAATGTTTTAAAAGAGAAGAACCGGCACCTAAACCAAGCAATAATAACAATAATAGGCATAGAACAATAGATGCTTCACCAAGCATAGAATCAAGCTCATTAAGAAGGACAGTTTCAGATTCAAACGTAGTTTACGGAAGTAGCTTCGATAAACAATTAGCTGAAAATCTAAAGGAAAATATACATTCAGACGATACTGAAATAGATGGAGATACCATTATTATCGGAGGGCCAATAGCTAATAGAATAGCTAACCAATATAATGATAGATTCTCTATCCCTGTAACTAATGATAATCCTGGAGAAAATAGAGGAATTATACAAGTTATTTCAATTCCTTCAGGTTCTTCAACTATAGTTCAAAGTTATAAGTTAATCTATATAGCTGGTTCTGATAGATTAGGAACTGAAGCTGCTTTAAAATACTTTGAAACTCTTACAGAGTTACCTACTGAACCTATTATCGTTGAGTGGACTAGTTCTGGTTGTAAGGTAGTTAACTAACCTTTTGATGAAACTTTTTTCAAAAGTTTCGTTTCATTACTTACTTTTTTTACTTTTTTAGATTATGTTGGTATTACTCAAAGTATTTTTATAAGCTCATAGTATGATATAATATATTTTTATAATCATTTAGTAATACTTTATATTAAATGTGTATGATTTATATAGTTGGTTATCTTAAGTAGTAATCGGCAGTATTCGTAAACGGGAGGTTAAAATTATGCCTAAATTAATCATTTGTGGCCGTGGAGGTTGTGGAAAAAGTACCTTAATCACACTCATGGCTCAGAAAATTGAAGAACAAGGAAAAAAGGTCTTAATTGTAGATTCGGATGAATCCAACCTCGGTCTTAGTGCCATGGTAGGGATAGAATCTCCAGAAAAAACTCTTATGAATTATTTGGGGGGTAGACCTATATTGGATGGTAAGTTAATGGAAGTTTTCCTAAATGGCGGGATTGAGCAATTAGATCTCTTTTCAGAGACTTCATTAGATAAACTCCCATCCGAATTTGTTAGTTGGAATGGAAACAAAGGCTTTATGCAAATTGGGAAAATAGAACACAACAATGAGGGCTGTGCATGCCCTATGGGTGTAGTAGGAAATGATTTCTTAAATAAACTTATTTTAAATCAAAATGAGTGGGTTTTAATAGATACCGAGGCTGGAGTGGAACACTTTGGACGTGGAACTGTTGAAGAAGTAGACGCTGTGATTATGGTGGTTGACCCATCTAACGATGCAGTTTTGTTGAGTGAAAAAATATCGAAATTATCTAATGACGCAGGTAAACCCTTTGGAATTGTTCTAAATAGAGTTGACGATGAAACAAAGGTAATACTCGAAGATGCCATTTCAAAGAAGAAAATTTCTATTATGGGTGCCATACCATATTCAAAGACAATGGCTCGTGAAAATCTTGTAGGAAACAGGCTTGATAATAATATGGTCGAAGGTAACGTAGGGGAAATACTAAAAAATCTTGAAAATTAATAATTAAAATAAATAAAAACATAATTTTTCTTTTTTTAAATATATCGTTTTAAAACATTCCTTAATATCGTATATCATCCCAAAAATTTGATTATAATAGCATATTTATAAAACTATATAATGATTTTATAAATTTTTTAAAAAACTAAATATCTCCATCTATTTCAGTATCGTCTGAATGTATATTTTCTTTTAATTCTTTTGCTAACTGTTTATCGAAGCTACTTCCGTAAACTACGTTTGAATCTGAAACAGTTCTTCTTTAATTGTAACAATTAATTGTAATAGAATCTCCCCCCTAGAATATCAAATTACTGTTTAAATAATAGTTACCTGGCTTATTATTGTAGTTTGACCAGTTATACGCATATCCATGTAACTACAATTAAAAGATAGAGTTATTGCTAGTAATAGCATATATAATATTATTTTATCATTTTTCATGTTATTCCATAAATCTTATACCATAATTATTTCGTTAATTAAATAACTAATTAGCAATTAAAATAATGCCAAAAAAAGTTATAAAATTAAAAGATGTTAAAATTATAAAATAATTATGAAATAAGTGTGACATAATATCAATAATATAAAGTAAATAGGGTTAATTTATTGTTTTTTTCCATAATTACACCTAATTAAAAATTTAAATCACTAATTATTTATTTTATTAAATGGCTAATTAATTTATTAGATATATCATAATAAAGTTATAATAAAGTTATAATAAATTACAAACCGATAATGGTGAATATATGAAAAAAAGTTGTTTTAAATTGACATTTTTTGTATTATTGGTAACAATAGTATTGTCCCTTAATTCAGCATATGCAGACACTGAAATAAGTGGCCCCTACAATATTAGCACGCCAGGGAATTACTATTTAATAAACAATATAACTCCAGGGGAACTTGGAGAAAATGATGCAATAATAAATATTTTTTGCAGTAACGTAACCTTGGATGGTAAGGGATATACCATAAAGGGAAATTATAATTCATATGGTATAGTAGTACGTAAAAATCCCAAATTTATAAAAAATATCACAATAAAAAATTTTAAAATGGAAAATTTAGAGAGATTTGGAATTTGTATCATGAATACAACTAATTCTCATATATTAAATAACACTGTCAATTCAGCATATGATTCAATTGCATTGATGAATTCATCAAATAACACTATTAAAAATAACAATGTTTCATTATCTGTACGTACAGGTATCGAAGCAGTAATGGGCAGTAATAACAATACCATTATTAATAACACTGTTTCAAATTGCCAATTTGGAATTGATATGGGTAAATCGTTAAATAACACTGTGATAAATAATACATTGTACAATGCAGGGATATGCGTTGGTGGAGATTATTATGGTAACCTTAATCCTAATATTATGCAATGGATTAATCATACAATAGTAAATAACACCGTAAATGGAAAACCAATTTACTATTACAAAAATAATATTACTGGAAAAGTTCCAAAGGATGCTGGACAAGTAATACTCGTAAATTGTTCAAATATGAATGTTGAAAACTTGACCCTAAATAACGTTTCAATGGGCATAGACCTTGGTTTCTGTTCAAATATAACCGTTAAAAACATTACCATGGGTAATAATTCAATGGCAAATATTTTGGCATATCAGTTACATAATAGTAGTATTTCAAACAATACTATTGGTTCAGGAAAATATGGAATTTCACTACATTATTCAAATAACAATACAATTTGTAATAACAATATTTCAAAGTTTAGCGAGGTAGGAATTATAGTTGCTACCCACTGTACGAATAATACAATTGAAAACAATGAACTCTACAAAAATAATATAGACTGTATGTTGGACAATTCTTTTAACAATACTATAAAATCCAATAAATTTACTATGGGTGGTCTTACAATTCGTGGATCACAAAAACAATACTGGAATACACACAATATCACAGATAACACCGTAAATGGAAAACCAATTTACTATTACAAAAATAACAATTCAGAAAAAGTGCCAGAAGATGCAGGACAAGTAATACTTGCAAATTGTTCAAATATGAATGTTGAAAATTTAGCTATAAATAACGTTTCAATAGGTATAAGCCTTGGTTTCTGTTCAAATATAACAGTTATAAACACTAACATGACAAATATATACGATTACGGAGTATATTGTAGTAAGTCACCCAATACAACAATTAATAATACTAGAATAGTTGGTATTCCATATCAGGGTTGTGGGATATATTTAAAGTATTCAGAATATAGCTCATGTATAAATAATAACATAGTTTCAGTTAGTGTCGGCATACTTACCACATATTCAAACAACTTAAAACTAATTAATAACGACATATCATCTAAATCTACGAATTTAGCATTTATAACATCGGATAATTCAGAAATAGCTTCTAATAAAATATACAATAGTGCTTTAGGAATATACCTAAATGCAAAAAATACTAAAATATATAATAATTATATATATTCAAATAATAATGGATTATTACAAGATAATCCAAATAATAACTCAATATATAACAATACATTTAACAATACAAGAAATGTTCTCGTATATGATATTATGGGATTAAATTACTTCAACACTACAAAAGAGAACGGTGGTGGAAACTACTGGTTTACACCAGAAGGAACAGGTTTCTCTGAAATAACGCCTGACAAAGACGGAGACGGTTTCTGTGATGAAATATACAATATTTCAAAAGGAAACATTGATTACTTACCAAAATGTTTTAAAAGAGAAGAACCGGCACCTAAACCAGGCAATAATAACAATAATAGGCATAGAACAATAGATGCTTCCACTAGTATCGATTCTAAGTCTTTAAGAAGAACTGTTTCAGAATCATCAGTAGTTTACGGAAGTAGCTTCGATAAACAGTTAGCTGAAAATCTAAAGGAAAATATACATTCAGACGATACTGAAATAGATGGAGATACCATTATTATCGGAGGGCCTAGATCTAATAGAATAGCTAACCAATATAATGATAGATTCTCTATCCCTGTAACTAATGATAATCCTGGAGAAAATAGAGGAATTATACAAGTTATAAGTATTCCTTCAGGCTCTTCAACTGTAATACAGAATTATAAGTTAATCTATATAGCTGGTTCCGATAGATTAGGAACTGAAGCTGCTTTAAAATACTTTGAAACTCTTACAGAACTTCCTGAAGAACCTATTATCGTTGAGTGGACCAGTTCTGGTTATAATGTAGTTAACTAACCTTTTGATGAAACTTTTAAAAATACAAAATATATCCATCATCTTAAAAACCTACGGTTTTTAAAATACCTAAAATCTATGATTTTAGTGTAAAGGATTTTATGAACGAAGTGAATAAAATGGTTTGGAGTGAAGCTTTTTTCAAAAGTTTCGTTTCATTACTTACTTTTTTTAGTTTTTCATCTTAATTATATTTTAGTTCTATTTTAATCATGTATTATTTCTTATTTTTTTATCAAATTTTGCAATAGTTATATAAATTAAGAATTCATATATGTAACTATAATTTATGATGTGAATATCTATGTTAAAAAGGAAAAAATACTACGGAAATGACCCCATAAAAAAACTTATGAACGACCCTGAAAAAGCGGAAAAATACTATAAGGTCGCATTTTTACTAAATATTTGGATGTGGTTTTCAATTTTCTTGGGTTCATTGATATTTATATATTGGACATATATCTCACTATCCTAGGAATCCAAAATTATAAAAGAGTTGGTTTAAATGAATGAATATGTAATATACTTTACATTGTTTACTTTGGTTATAGGAGCATTCTCCTCTTTAAAGTTATGCTTTCATAAAAATACTTCAAACGTTTTAATTGGTGAAGGATTATTAGCTATCATCGTAGCTACATTTTTAATTGTTATCAATGAAATATATTACATAGGTTTTGCGCAGTCTGTAGCATTATTTTTGCTAATCTGCGGACCAGTTGGCACATTGGCATTCTCAAAAACTATGATAAAGGGTAATTCAAAAATTACTACAAAAGAAAATTAATTTTTAAATACCTGTTAATTCTACTTTTTTAGTTTTTATATTATTATTTTATTATTATTTTATTATTTTATTATTTTATTAATTAATTTTTAATTTTATTTTCTACTTTTTTTTAGTTTTTATATATTCTATTTTTTATATTATTTAGATAGTTTATTTATGTCTAGATTTAAATCAATAATTATATATTCAATTAATTAAATAACTAATTTTATAATACACTGGAGGATAATATGAACAAAAACTACAAAATAGCACTTTTTATGTTACTAATGGTAACAATGTTAGCAATCAATACTACATATGCAGATACGCCGATATCTGGACCCGATACGATAGATACGCCGGGAAAGTATTATTTAACAAATAATATAACAGTTTCCAGTGGTCGAGTTATTGTAATTACCAGTGACAATGTAACATTGGATGGAAAAGGCTTTACTATAAAAGATAATGATAGCATTAATGTTTTAGACTATGGTATTTATGTACCTAATGTAAAGAATATTACAATAAAAAACTTTAATATATCTACTATTGGTTACGGTATTAGAATCGAAGGGTCTGAAAATACCGCCCTAATTAATAATACTTTAAATTCAAATTACCATAATATCAATATAAAATCTTCAAAAAATTCAACCATTCTTAACAATACGATAATTTCTAGTGATATTTCAGGTATATCAATATCAGATTCACCTAACACTAGTATTATAGGCAATAATGTAAGTTTAAACAAAGATTGGAGTATAGCCATATCTGGAACTTCTAATGATTTAGTTATTTCAAATAACAACGTAAGTTTAAATAAAAATGGTGTTAAACTACATGACTTACATAATGCAGATATTAGTGGTAATAATATAAGTTCAAATAACAATCGTGGTATTGACCTATATAATGTATATAATCTAACTATTGCTAATAACAATATAAGTTCAAATACAAATTATGGTATTGTTGCTGCTGAAATAACAAATATATCCATTATAAACAATACTATAAACTCAAATACGGCCAATGGTATTCATATGTATGAGGTCGTTAGTCCTATTACAATCATAGGCAATAATGTAAGCTCAAATCTAGATAATGGTATTTATATCAAGAGTTCTAATAACAATTTCATTATAAATAACACTGTAGATTCAAACACTGTTAATGGTATATATCTAGAGAGTTGCGATAATAATTCTATATGGAATAATAATGCAAGTTCAAACAAACAGGGTATTTATGTGCGAAATTCAAACAATAACACAGTTTTAAATAATAATGCAAGTTCAAACAAACAGGGTATTTATTTAGAAAATTGTGATAATACCTCCATTATAAATAATACTGCAAGTTCAAACGATCAGGGTATTTTCGTATACTACTCCAATAATAACTCCATTATAAATAATACTGCAAGTTCAAACGATCAGGGTATGTATTTAGCTAATTCTAATAATAACACAGTTTTAAATAATAATGCAAGTTCAAACAATAATGGTATTTTCGCATACTACTCCAATAATACCTCCATTATAAATAACACTTTAAATTCAAACACTGTTAATGGTATTTATTTAGAAAGTTCAAATGATAACTCCTTTATAAATGCTACTGCAAATTCAAACATTTTCGGCATTTACATATACAAGTCCAATAATAACTCCATTATAAATAGTAATGTAAATTCAAACAATAATGGTATTTATGTGCGAAATTCTAATAATACCGCCTTTATAAATAATACTGCAAATTCAAATAATGATAAGAGTATTTACCTACAATATTCCAATAATAATTCCTTTATAAATAATACTGCAAATTCAAATAATAATGGTATTTACGTATACTATTCCAATAATAATTCCTTTATAAATACCAATGTAAATTCAAACAGTGATAATGGTATTTATTTACGAAATTCTGATAATAATTCCTTTATAAATAATAATGCAAGTTCAAACAATAATGGTATTTACCTACAATATTCCAATAATACCGCCTTTATAAATAATACTGCAAATTCAAACATTGTTAATGGTATTTATTTAGAAGATTCTAATAATAACTCCGTTATAAATAATACTTTAAATTCAAACGTTGATAGGGGTATTTATTTACGAAATTCTAATAATAACTCCATTATAAATACTAATGCAAATTCAAACAAACAGGGTATTTATGTAGACTATTCAAATAATACTCACATTATAAATAATACTTTAAATTCAAACATTTTTGGTATTTATTTAGGTATTTCTGATAATAACTCTCTTATAAATAATACTTTAAATTCAAGTGATACTTGTATAGAATTGGAAGATTCACAAAATAATACATTTATTGAAAATTCATTGACGAACGGTATTGATATAGAAGGAAGTTCTTTATTACAATATAATAGCCATACGATACTAAATAACACAGCAAATGGTAAACCAATTTACTACTATAAAAATAACAATACAGGAAAAGTTCCAGAAGATGCTGTACAGGTAATACTCGCAAACTGTTCGAATATGATTGTTGAAAATTTGAATTTATCCAATGTATGTAATGGACTATTTATGATATATAGCTCAAATTGTTCAGTAAAAAATAATGATATAAGTTCAAACGGTTGCGGTATTTATTTAGTTAATTCTACTGATAACTCCATTATAAATACTAATGCAAGTTCAAACACCGAGGGTATTTATTTACGAAATTCTGATAATAACTCCATTATAACCAATAATGCAAATTCAAACCTGGTAGGTATTTATTTACGAAATTCTAATAATACTTCCATTATAAATACTAATGCAAATTCAAACTATTATGGTATTTATTTAGACCATTCTAATAATAACTCCATTATAAATAATAATGCAAATTCAAACATTTTTAATGGTATTTTATTAGGTAATTCGAATGATAACTCCTTTATAAATAGTAATGCAAATTCAAACAATGATAAAGGTATTTTCCTATTATATTCAAACAATACCTCCTTTATAAATAATACTGCAAGTTCAAACGCTGTTAATGGTATTTATTTAGAAAGTTCAAATGATAACTCCTTTATAAACAATTTATTTAATAATACGAAAAATATAGAATTCCAAGGGGTTAGTTCAAACTACTGGAGTACTACAAAAGAGAAAGGTGGAGGAAACTATTGGGCAACTCCAAACGGAACAGGTTTCTCTGAAACTCATAACGATTCAGATAACGACGGTTTCTGTGACGAAATATACAATATATCCTTAGGTAACATAGATTACTTACCGATTTCTGGCAAAAAAGTAGAACCAACGCCTGAGCCACAGCCTGAGCCAACATACAACAGAAATAATAACAATAAAAAATTAGATGCTTCACCAAGCATAGAATCAAGCTCATTAAGAAGGACAGTTTCAAATTCAAACGTAGTTTACGGAAGTAGCTTCGATAAACAGTTAGCAAAAGAATTAAAAGAAAATATACATTCAGATGATACTGAAATAGATGGAGATACAATTATCGTAGGTGGACCAATAGCTAACAGAATAGCTAACGTTTACAACGATAGATTCTCTATCCCTGTAACTAATGATAATCCTGGAGAAAATAGAGGAATTATACAAGTTATAAGTATTCCTTCAGGCTCTTCAACTGTAATACAGAATTATAAGTTAATCTATATAGCTGGTTCCGATAGATTAGGAACTGAAGCTGCTTTAAAGTACTTTGAAACTCTTACAGAGTTACCTACTGAACCTATTATCGTTGAGTGGACTAGTTCTGGTTATAAGGTAGTTAACTAACCTTTTGATGAAGCTTTTTTCAAAAGTTTCATTTCATTTTTTACTTTTTTACTTTTTTTAGATTGTTTTAATCGTAATCTATATATTTTAAATTAAACTGATTAATTATAATTAATAATTTAAAAATTTAAAATATTTGAAAAGGCGATAATTATGATATTACGAGGACATGTTTTTTCTAACGTATTGGAAATGGAAACAGGGATAACGGCGGTTATACCTAATGAATTTAACCCTGATGAAAAATATAAAGTAATATATTTATTACATGGTATGTGTGGTAGAAGTGGAGATTGGGTTGATTATACCATGCTACCCGTTTACGCAAACGATTATCACACTATTTTCATAATGCCCGAAGTTATACGGAGTTTTTACACAGATATGAAGTATGGCCAAAAATTCTTTAAATATGTTACAGAAGAATTACCTACATTATGTAGAAGTGTTTTTAATATATCTGATAAACGTGAAGATACAGGAATTATTGGTGCATCCATGGGCGGATATGGAGCTTTAAAAAGTGCATTATCAAAACCTGAACAATACGGGTATTGCTGTGCGTTTTCTTCACCATGTTTATTTTTAAAAGAAGGTATGGATTATCAGCGTGAAAATGAGCATACTGAAGAATTCAAAGCAATGTATGGCGAACAGTTGATTAGAGATTTTCATGCCTGCTTTGGTGAACGTTTGGAATGGATCCCCGAATATGAAATATTAGAACTTGCGAAAAAAGTTAGTGATAATCAGCTTAAACCCAAAATATACTGCAATTGTGGAAACGAAGATTATTTCCTCAATGAAAACATGAGATTTAGTGAAGAAATGAAAAAGCTCGATTTTGACTTTACATTTGAAGAATTACCGGGTAATCATGATTGGTATTTTTTCAATCAGGCTTTGAAAAAATCATTAGAATTTTGCTTTAAATAATATTAAAAGAATATTTATATTTTTAATTTATTGTACTTTCTTTTAGTTTATTCTATTTTAGTTTATTATTTTTTAAAATTTGAAATATCTTTAATTATATGATTTAACATCTCAAATCCATCGACCATTTTCATATCTTTTTGAGATTTTATATAATTCATCAAGTTATCCATTGTTTCCTTAGAAATTTGCGACTTCTCAAATACAGTTTCATATGTTCTAAGGGGATAATAGAGCTCTTTTGCATTTTTAATTAATATATCATGTTCTTCCCGAGTTACAATATTATCAGATAGTGCGTTTGCCATAAATTCCCTAAAGCTAACCATTGAAAAAGTTACCTGTACAATTTCAAATTCAGATTGTTCTTTTTGGCTTAAATTTTGATTATGATTTAATATTTTATCAAATGTAACTGCAACTTCGTCATCATCGCATAGAGCTCCTGACTTGTAGAGGTTATAAACTTTGCCTACTCCAACCATTCCAAAATCGTCTAATTCGGAAGCCCTTAAAGCACCCATAGAGCCTGCACCATAGACTTTGATACCTTTCTTTATAATATTTAATATTTCCCGGTGTCCCACTGCAGTATTTTGTAAAAAACAGCCATCTATTATACCTATTATGTCATAATTAAGCATTTCAGGCTTTTGTAAGTCCCCTCTTTTTATAGGGTCATATATGTGCAAATCTACGTTTTTAAGCTTATTATGACTTTCAAATAAATTTTTAATCTCATTTTCTTTTAGAGTTAGTTTAGAAAATATTGCTACTTTCAAATTTTCCATAAAATCACTATTATTTTGTTTTATTTTGTTTTTTTATACTTTTATATTATTATACAATATATATTTATTTATGTGCATATTGCAATTTCGTTTAAATTTAAATAAATTATAAATACTATGTTTAAATAGATAATAGATAAATCTATTAGTAAATAATATAAAAAGATTAAATAGACCAATATTATTATAAAAATTAATAAAACTATAATGTTATAAAATATGATTTATATTGTATGTATATTTATAGGTATATTTATATTTGAATACTTGAGGTGTAATTTTGGTTACTTACAAAGACGCAGGCGTAGATATTTACGGCGAAGACAAAATAATAAAAGCATTAGTTTCACAAATCAACTTTAAAAGAACAGACGCAATAAAACCAGCTGATTTAGATGGTCACTATGCAGGAGCTATCGAATTTGGCGATTATTACTTAGTACTCTGCACTGACGGAGTAGGTAGTAAAATGGTAGTTGCAGAGATGGCTAATAAATTTGATACTGTTCCTATAGACATGATTGCCATGAATGTTAACGATGCTATTTGCATTGGTGCTGAACCGGTCGCATTAGTCGATTATATGGCAGTTGAAACAATCACCGAAGATATTGCAAAACAAATCGGTAAAGGATTAAATGAAGGATTAGAGCAGTCCAATATAAACTTAATCGGTGGAGAAACTGCTTCATTACCAAGTATGATAAACGGTGTCGACCTTGCAGGAACTGTTTTAGCAGTTGTTAAAAAGGATGAAATAATTACAGGTAAGGAAGCTAAAAAAGGCGACGTAATCGTTGGTTTAAGAAGTAGTGGAGTTCACAGTAACGGTTTATCACTTGCAAGAAAAGTATTCTTTGATATTGCAAATTTGGACGTTAACTCAAAATTAAAACACGGAAAAACAGTTGCTGAGGAATTACTCACTCCTACAAAAATATATGTAAAACCAGTTATGGATATGATTAAAAAATCCGATATAAACGTTAAAGGTCTTGCACATATTACAGGTGGTGGATTTAGGAAGATTAAAAGGTTAAACAAGAACGTTACATATGTAATAAATGAGTTACCAGAACCATTACCTGTATTTAAAGAAATACAAGAGCTTGGAAGCGTTGATACTCATGAAATGTTTAAAACATTCAACATGGGAATAGGTTTCTGTGTCGTAGTTGCAAAAGAAGATGCTGAAAAAGTAATCGAAATGGCAAATCAATACTTGATACCTGCTCAAATTATAGGTAAAATAGACGATGAATACACATTAGAGAATGGCGAAACTGTTAAGGATACAGTTATTGTCAAATACGGAAAAGACGAATTTATAATGGAATAATTAAGAATAACTATAAAAAATAAACTAATAAAATAAAAAATAATAAAATAAAGAAAACTAAAAATTTGGTGAATAAAAATGCCTACAATCAATGTTGATAAGAAGGATTTAGAATATTTGGCAAATTTATCACTTTCTGATAAATTAATCGAAGATAAATTCCCTATGATGGGCGTTGAAGTTGAAGAACTTTTCGAAGAAGATAAAAGAGAAATGGTTCAATTTTCAATTAACCCGAATAGACCAGACTATTTAAGCGTAGAAGGTCTTGCAAGAGGTTTTAGGGGCTTTATGGGTATTCAAACAGGTTTATCCAAATACGATATTCATGATAGTGATATCGAAGTAATCGTTAAAAACAACAAAGAAAGACCATATATAGCTTTTGCACTAGTTAAAAACGTAATTGTAGATGATTTGATACTTGAAAGCATCATCAACCTTCAAGAAAAGTTACACTGGGCAATCGGTAGAGATAGGAAAAAATTGGCTATTGGTGTTCACGATTATGATAAAATCGAAGCTCCATTTACTTATGATGAAGTAGAAGGCGATGCAGTTAAATTTGTACCTTTAGCAATGGCAGAAGCTGGCGAAATGACCCCTGCTGAAATAATCGAAAAACACGAAAAAGGTCAAAAATACGCACACCTTATAAAAGATAAATTCCCGTTAATCACTGATAAAAACGGAAGTGTATTGTCAATGCCTCCGATAATCAACGGAGAATTAACCAAAGTTACTACAAACACTAAAAATCTCTTAATAGATATTACGGGAACTGAAAAAGGTGCTGTTGAAAATACATTGAATATTGTAGCAACTGCCCTTGCTGAAAGAAGAGGAACCATTTACAGCGTAAAAGTAATTTACGAAGAAGATGGAAAGGTTGTTGATACAAAAACCTACCCTAACTTAGAACCAACACAAATGGAAATCGACTTAGAGTTTATTAATAAAAAATTAGGATTAGAGTTAAACTTTGGTCAAGTTATTTCAGCTTTGAGAAAAGCAGGTTTAGACGCTGAATTAATCAATAAAGATGGCAATAACGTACTTAACGTTTACATTCCTGCATACAGAAACGATATGTTAGGAAAAGTAGATATTGTTGAAGAAATAGCTATTAACTACGGTTACGAAAAATTCAAAGGCGCTAAAATAAACGTACATACAATTGGACAGAAAAACGAATTGGAAGTTAAATCAACAGAAATCAAAAATACAATGATTGGTTTAGGATTCCAAGAAGTTATGAACTTAACACTTACAAATAAAGGCATTTTATTTGATAAAATGAATTTAGAGGTAGGCAATGTTGAAGAAGGTTGTAAAGATTACATCGAAGTTTTAAAACCGGCTTCAATTGAGCATAACGTCATTAGAACTTCAATTATTCCTCAATTGTTGGAAACGCTTAAAATAAACAAGCACAATGAATTACCTCAAAAAATCTTTGAAATTGGAGACTGTGTAATCATTGATGAAGAAGCAGACGAGACTGAAAAATGCTTTGATACCAAATGTAAAGACATTAGAAAAGTTTCTGGTGCTATAATTCAACCAAATGGTAACTTTAATGAAATTAGAAGTGCAATAGACGCACTTTTAAGAGAACAGTTTGAAAATTACACAATTGAAAACTACGTTCACCCATCATTTATTAAAGGCAGATGTGCTAAAATTTTAATAAATGGAGAATACAAAGGATTATTTGGAGAAATTAATCCACAAGTTATTGTTAATTTCGAATTAGAACATCCAATAACTGCTTTTGAAATTGAAATAGACAATTAAAATGATAATTAATTAAATGGTTATTATAATTTCATTTTAATTATATTGACTATAAATACATAATAATTATAATTAACTAATAATTACTACTTAAATATCTAAAATTACCACTTAAATACCTAATTTCATTATTTTTTAAGTAAAAATACTACTTTTTATAACTTATAACTAGTTAATATATGCGTATCATTTTAAAATCAAATTTAACGGGGTTTAAAATGGAAAATACTGAAAAAACTATGATTGGAACTGAAATAAATACCGATAAGTACAAAAATATTAAAAGACATCTCGAAAGAGAAATGATTAACTTAAACCCGATTCAGAGGGGCGGAATTTTACCAACTGAGTCCAAAAAGGTTATTTATGAGTATTGGGACGGCTACAGTGTTTGTGACTACTGCGCTGGTAGATTAGACCAGGTTGAAACACCTCCTATTCATGAATATTTGGACGACGCGTCAAAATTCTTCGGTGCTGATATTACTAGACCTACACACGGGGCAAGGGAAAGTAAGTACGTTATAATGAATTCAGTATGTAATCGCGGTGATTACGTAATTATGGATGGTAACGCACACTATACATCTTTTGTAGCTGCTGAACGTGCAAGATTAAACATTGATATCGCACCTGTGGAAGATTACCCTACTTACAGAGTAAATCCTGAAAAATATAAGGAAAGAATTGAAATATTGGAAGATGAAGGTAAACCTATAGGTTTACTATTACTTACACACGTTGATGGTAACTACGGGAACGTAGCAGACGCTAAAAAGGTTGGGAAGATTGCAAAAGATAAAGGATACCCATTCTTATTAAATTGTGCTTACTCCGCAGGTAGGATGCCAGTAAACGCAGAAGACTTAAACGCTGATTTTTTGGCTATTTCAGGTCACAAAAGTATGTCTGGCTCAGGACCTTGCGGTTTATTGTCCATTAGCAATAAAAATGAAGATTACGGCAAAAAAATCTTAAAAACGTCCAAAAAAAATATTGTAAAAGAGCTCGAAATGTTAGGTTGTACAAGTAGGGGTATTCCAATATTAACACTTATGACAAGCTTCGCACACGTTATTGAAAGAGTTAACAACTGGGATAAAGAAGTTAAACGTGCAAGATGGATTATTGATGAATTAGAGACTTTAGGATTTAAACAAATCGGTGAGAAACCTAAAAATCACGATTTAATTAAATTCGAAACTCCTATTCTTGATGAAATTGCTGAGCATGACAAAAGAAAAGGTTACTTCTTCTACGAAGAACTTAAAAGAAGGGGTATCGGCGGTATAAGAAGAGGAGCTACTAAAGAGTTTAAAATGAGTACTTTCGGCTTAACTGACGAGCAAACAAAATATGTTGTTGATAGTTTCAAAGAAATTATTGAAAACGGAAAAAAAGAAAACAAATTAAATTAAATACTTAAATTAAATATAATTTATATTTTTAATTCAATTTTTACTTTATTTTTATATTTTTATATTATTATATTTTTATATTATTATATTTTTATATTTTTTTACCAAATAACGAAGCTTCTACGATTTTTTTCAATATTACAGATGGTTCGTCCATTTTACCATTTGCATTTATATAGTCTACTAAATTTTTATCATTTACGTATTTTAAAATTCGACTAATATTTTTATTATTCAATTTATTCATTAAATAATTCATTTTTAGGCCGTAATTTATTTCTTTGCCAATTTCTGACTTCCAAAGGTCTTCATATACCTTTAAATAATCCAAACTAGCGTTATCATTATTAGTAGTATTATTGTAATAATTATTAATGGTTTTTGCACATAATTTTGCACATTTTGCACCAAAGTAAAGACCGCCTCCACTAAGTGGTTTTACCTGATTAACTGCGTCTCCTACAAGCATTACGTTGTTTAAAACGCTTTTACTATTATATCCTATCGGTATGGCACCTATACTATATTCCACAGGTGTGGCACCTTTTAATATTTCTTTTGCATTCTCATTTGTATTTATAAAGTTATTTAATTTATTTAAAGCATTTGACGTGTCGCACATCCCTACACGTACTCGGTCTTTTCCCGTTGGTATTATCCAGGTGAAAAAGTTTTTGCTATATCTTTTATCATAAAAAACATTTACAAAGTCACTATCAATATTGGTCACATTTGCGTATTCTATTTGAACACCGGTTACGATTTGTCGTTTTTTGTGCATATCTAAAGATTTACCCACTCCTGATTTTACGCCATCAGCTCCTACAATTATTTCCGGCGAAAATAAGTATTTTTCATCTTTCAAATTGTTTTTAATTTCAACATTGTACTTAAAATTAGTAATATTGGCATTATTCTCAATATTATTAGTAATATTATTAGTAATATTGGCATTCAAAATTTTTCCGTGCGATTTTAGCATTAAATTTACATTATTATTTTTTAAAGCCCTTTTTGCAATGTCTTTGTCCATTTCTTTCCTTTCATAGACCATTGCCCTTGTTTGTCCATCATCGCCAACAGTTACTTTATGATTTTCGCAAAAAATATTTGCACCATTAACTTTATTTACTATGCCTTTGGGATTTCCAAGTTCTTTTGAACATTGCTTACTTAATAATCCTGCGCATTGTAATGGCACGCCAATTGATTGATGTTCTTCTACAACCAATACATTTAAATCTTTTTTAATATTTTCCGCAGTTATAAAACCTGCAGGACCGCCACCTACGATGATAACGTCATATTTTTGACTATTTTCCATTTTATATCCCATGATATCCTCGCATCTACCTTCAATTGTATCTTCAATTGTATCTTCATTTCCTAGTTTACTTTTTTCAGGGTTATAATCTAAATTTGACATTTTTTCAATCCTTATATTATATTTAGCATTTATATATTTGGTATTTTTGTTTTTACAATACTTATTATTCTAAACTATAAATGATTTGCTAAAATTTTAACGTTTAAATTTTAAAGGTTAATTTCATATTTTTAAAATTCATCGATTATCGTGTGAATAAAAAAATCAAAACTAAAATTAATATCGCCATTAACATAATTACTAATATCATGTTAAAAAATTAAAAAAGTTATTTAAATAAAATTAGTTAAATTTATTTACATTTATTTACATTGCATTTTCAAGTGTCATGTCCATCATATTCTTAACACTTTTGGCAAGTTCTTCCGGTAAGCCTGTAATGTCCACGCTAAGGAACCCTTTAATAATTAAAGAAGTCGCCTCATCCTCGGTAAGCCCTCTTGACATTAAATATATAAGTTGGTCCTCTGCAATCTTACCTACTGCTGCTTCGTGAGATAAATCCAAATCGGTTTCAGTAGCCTCCAATTCAGGAACTGCTAATATTCTACCGTCTTTTGAAAGGATTAAACCCCTACATTCAAGGTGTCCCTTAACTTCTTTTTCAGCACCTACGAGGTGACCTCTTGAAACGATTTCTGATTCATCAACTGCGATAACTCTTGAAATCATGTCTGCACTAGCACCTTTTCCATTAAGAACTACTCTTGAGCCCATATCGTACTTAGATTTACCGCTACCGTATACGATTGTTTGGAAAGTTGCTTTACTGTTGTCTCCCTCACAATAAGCTGTTGGATAGCTTTGTATAGACTTAACAGGCATTGTCGTAACGTAGTTGTTAATGAATACAGCGTCTTCTTCTAATCTTACACCGGTTCTAGGTCTAACGTGTACGTTTTCGCCCCAATTATGTATCATTGTATAGGTTAATTTACCGCCTTTTTTAACGTAAAATTCTGAAACACCCAAGTGAAGACCTGATTTTACGTGAGGGGATGTTGTACATCCTGTTATTACGTTTAATTCAGCTCCTTCTTCTACAATGATGATATTGTGGACGTTTTGTGAAACATCTTCTTTACCAATTAAGAGGCAAGTTTGTAAAGGTATTGATTCTTTTACGCCTTTTGGTGCGTAGATGAAATAACCTTCGGATAATTCATTCTCTACTCTTGCAGCGTATTTATCCTTGATATCTACTACATTCCAGTAGTATTCACTTAAATCATGCTTTTTAAATGCTTCAGTAATAGGCATTATTTCGATATTTTTGTACATTTTTGAGTATATCGGTTCGTTGTTAACTTGTACGTATGAACCAGATGTACTTTTTTCGTTTATATCGATTCCTACTTTTGAAAGTGCTATCTTTTCATCGTCGTCAATTTCTTTCAATGATTCAACTTCTCTGTTTGTAGGAGCAGGTGTTGGGTAGTCATTGAAGTCTATATCTTCCCCAAATGGTGCGGGAACGTCTTTAAACTTCTCTGCTTTGATTTTAGCTTCTTTTATTTTTTGATTCATTTTTTCGCTAAATTCTGGACTTGGATTCATTTTCCCACCACGCATTTTTTATTTCTTGAGCAAGCTACGCATCTTTCGTAACCGTTTTTAATGATTTCAGGAAGTATCTCGTTAGGTGAGCCAGAGCAAGCAATTACTCCGTCATATAAAACGTGTGCTTTGTCCACATCCATAAAGTTTAAGATATAACCTAAGTGTGTAATGATTAATCCTGATTTTTTACGTTCACTTGGTTTTTTATCTTTATCAAGTAAGTGGTTTATAATTCCACCTAATAATTCAACGTTTTCAACGTCTACACCACTATCTGGTTCATCAAACATGATTAACTCAGGGTTTTGGGCATAGATTTGTAATAATTCAGACCTTTTAACTTCACCGCCAGAAAAACCAACGTTTACATCTCTGTCATAGAAATGTTTAATGTTCAATTTTTCTGCCATTTCATTTATTTTGCTCATATCCTTAGTGGTTATTGACTCAAGTAATGTATTTAATCTTACACCAGATAAGGAAGGCGGTGATTGGTAGGAAATGCCTATTCCAAGTTTCGCTCTTTCATACATTGGCATATCTGTTATATCGTGACCTTTAAAGTAAATATTACCACGTACAACTTCGTATTTTGGGTTTCCTAGTATAGTATTTAAAAGTGTGGACTTACCCGCACCATTAGGGCCAAATAAAACGTGACTTTCGCCCTTATCGATATATAGATGAATATCTTTTAAAATTACCTTATCCCCAGTTTTAACCGATAAATCTTCAATTTGTAGCATATAAACACCTTTTTATATTCGGTATTATTGATTTATTTATAAATAGGCTTTATCAATAAAATTTAATAAAATATAAAATATAAAATATAAAATTTAATAAAATCTATAATGTTTAATATATTTTTATTTTGTAGATTATCTATTTTATCTATTTTATCCATTTTTTTATTTATCTTATCTATTTTATTAATTATGACCCATATGAATTTGAGTAGTGGCTTTGAATTAACAACATATGCATATATGATTATGTAATTAAAAAAATAATCGTTAATAGTATATATTAGTTTATATTTGATTTTATTCAAATGTATAATATATATAAATAAATATATGGAATTTACTTCGAGTAATTAAATAAATTTATTATCTTTATTATTTTTATTATTCACTATTATTTACTATTATTATTTTATTATTCACTATTATCTTTATTTTCTAATTTTTCAAATAAATTTTTTAAAGCGGGCTTTATTTCACTTACTGAATCTAAAACATCTATTTCTTCCATCTGTTTTATGGTTGCTACATTTTTATAGTCTACATCCCTAAGGTGTAGCTTTATTGTCCTGCCATCTGGTATGATTGTATTTATTTCCCCCAATCTATTGTCTGGAGGATACATAAATATTGGAACTCTTGCTTTCGCCCCTTGAGCGACGGAATTTGTTATCAAAGTGTCTGCAATACCGTAAGCTATTTTTGCAGTCGAGTTTGCAGTTACAGGAGCTACTAAAAACGCGTCATATTTTCCAGTTTGCAATTTACCTGGTAAAAACGGAGCGTTTGCATTTGCTTCAGGCAGTACCTTTTCAAAGTTTTCTTTTAATAAATCAAGCAAATTATAGAGACTTAAGACCATTCTTGCATTTTGAGAGTAATAAATGTGTACCTCAAGATCAGGGTATTCCTCTTTTAATTCAACCATGGTCTTCACAATCTCTTCTATCTTATCGCCACAACCTGTTATTCCCCATGCAATTCTAACCATCATATCACTTTTTTAATAGTATATTAATCTTAAAATTTTTATAGTTATTATTCATAATCTTTATTCATACTCATTATTGTATTTGTTATTCAATATTCTAATATATTATTCTATAATGGTATATGATATACTATAAATTAGTTTATATTTGCTTTTACTTGCTTTTATTCTATTATTAATTTATTATTAATTTATTATTAATTTACTATTTTATTATTCTATTAATTTACTACTTTTTACTTAATTCATTATAGAATTTATTTAACGTTCTTTTTAAAACTCTCGCACCTTCGGTGTCATTTTCTACGCCCTCTCGCCCTAAGTCACGTGACCAGAACGTAGCGCCCAGGTTAGAGCCAAAAGAACCGCCACTAACGGGTAAAGCACCATTTAAGATATAAAAGTCGTGAATCGTTTTTAAAGCCACTTCCTGACCCCCATTTCTATCCCCGCCTACTGAAATACCCATTCCATACTTATCACGTATTGCATGGAGGTCCATTGCAAATAACGCTCTGCATCTGTCCATTACTGTTTTTAACTGTCCGGATACATTCCCATTATAGCAAGGGGTACCCATAATTATACCATCTGCCCATTGTAACGCACCATAAACTTCTTGCATACTGTCCTTATGAACGCAACCTTGTTTTTTTCTTATACAATGGTCACAATGTATGCAAAAATTTAATTCCTTTCTTGCCACGGTTATATATTTAGTTTCACATTCTATTCCATCAGTTTTACACTTATCAGACAAATAATTTAAAGCATGCTGTACTGCAAAATCAGTCCCTTCTAATCTTGGGCTTCCACTAATACCTAAAATTTTCAAGAAATCACCTGGCTATAGATAAACAGATATAATAACTTTGACTGTATTTTTAATTATTATATACTATTCTGTAATTTGATTAATAAATAGTTTAATAAAAAAATTAGAATGTATTAAATACATATAAATAGTATATAAAAAAATAAAAAGAATAATAAAGGTAATATTAAAATTAATAAAAAAGAAATAAACTAAATTAAAATCAATAAAAATAAAAAGAAGGTAATTATTATGATAATGGGCGCAAACATCTCTAAAGAGTTTTTTGAAAATTTGGACGAAAAACAAATTCAACAGTGTGGTATTGATTTAAAAGTAGGTACTATTTCTAAATTAAACGGTACAGGTTGCATAGATTACTCAAATAAAGATAGAGTATTACCTGAATACGTTGAAATCTTTGACTCTGAAAAAGATGAATACATAGATTTAGAACCTGGTATATATATTGTTAAAGTAGCAGATAAAATGAGCATACCTGAAGATATGGCAGGCTTTGCATATCCTAGAAGTACATTAATTAGAATGGGTGCAACACTCTACACAGCAGTTCACGACCCCGGATATATTGGATATCCTGCTTACGCTTTGCACGTAATCAACCCATTAAGAATTAAAAAGTATGCTAGAATTGCACAAGTCGTATTTGTTGCTACAAAAGATTCAAACGGAACCTACGAAGGAATTTACAAAAATAAATAATTTTTTTAATTTTACGTTTTCTATTTTCTTTATTATTCTATTTTCTTTATTATTCTATTTTTTATACCTCGAATGTTAATTGATAAATTTATATTCTATTAAAATAGATAATTTATTATGACATTATACAATTATAAAATATAAAAGAGGATTTAAAATCAATTAAGGGGGTTTTAATATGGGATTGGCGAATACTACAAAAATACTAATCATAGGGATAATTGTATGGCTATTCTATAAGCCACTTGGTTATTTAATCATTATATCGTTAATTTTAAATGGGTTATACTGTGCACTCAAAAGTAAAAATCTAAAAAAAATAGACAAGGTAATCTATTTTTTAATGGCAATATTTGTAATTGGCGTAACAATTCCTACGGGCTTTTTACCTGATAGTTACAACGGAGAACAGTTCATACGGGATAATTGGATGCTATATGTTATTGCCGTTGCTATTACCGTTTTATTGATTGGTATATACTCATATAGGATGAAAAAATACTATATTGAGGTAGATTTCCAAAAAAAGGCACTTAAATAATAAAATAATAGTGTATTGTAATAAAATAAGATGATATAAAATAATAAATAATAAAATAATACTAAAAATAATAGTATAATAAATAATAAGATTAAAATTGTTATAAATTTTGTAACGAATCTATCGAACCGTCAAATTTTACAATTTTAATATCTTGCGATTTTGCAAATTCAACTAACTCATTATTTTTTTGGTTAATTTCTCCAACTGGGAAATTGGAATATACAAACATTTCACAATTTAACAACTGTTTTTTGGCGTTTTCGAATGTGTTATCATCAATATTTGAAAATGATTTTTCAGAAATTATATTTACTTCCATTGTTTTAGATATTGCATAATCGATGTCATTTTCGTGTAAGATACCCACCGTAATGTCGTAACCGTTTTTCTTAAAGTATCTCAAAGCTTTTGCACCTGTTCCACCACCACAGGTTATAAACACTTTTTTAGGTGGTAATATGTCGCTTGTATCAATTTTTGAATCAAATTCTGAACTAAATTCTGAATTATTTTGGTTTAAATCGGAATTTGAATCTGAATTTAAATTATCACTTAATTCGTTATTATAATTATTTTTTAATTCAAAATAACCGATTTGTTCGTTATAATTTGCCTCAGTCAATCCATAAAGGTAATTTACGGTTTCTGTGGTCATTATATCCTCTGGAAAACCATAAGCTAGTATTTTATTATCTTTAACTAGTGCCATCTTGTCTGCAATTCTTAAAGCAAGTTCTATATCATGTAAAGTAACTATGATAGCTATATCTTTTTTAGATAACTTTCTAAGTAATAAAGTAAGTTCTATTTTGTGATTAGCATCTAAAAAACTTGTAGGTTCATCGAGTATCAATATCTCCGGCTCTTGTGCAAGAGCTCTTGCAATCATTATTTTTTGGCGCTCCCCATCGCTCATCTCGAAAAAGTTCTTCTCAAGCAATTTGGTTGCATTCACAAGTTTTGCACTGTGCATTATTATTTCTTTATCTTTTTTGCTTAATCTACCCAATAAACCAGTATATGGGTGCCTACCAATAGAAATTACATCATATCCCGTCATATTTGCAGGATTAATCCTGTCCGTTAAAACTACTGCCATTTCTTTTGCAAGTTGTGAAGGTTTTAAGTTGTGGATTTTTGAACTGTTTATATATACTGCCCCTTTTTTGGGAGTTAGATATGTTGCAATGGTTTTTAAAAGTGTAGATTTCCCCGCCCCGTTAGGTCCTATAATACACAATATTTCATTTTTATGTACATTTAAATTTACATCCGTTAGTACTTCTGAATTAGCATATCCTACAGTTAAATTTTCCGTTTTTAGCATCATATAACCTTTAAATTATTTTTATTTTATTTATTTATTTATTTTATTTCCTTTTAGTTCCCTATAGTTACTTTTACTTTATTTTATTTCATTTTTAGAGTGTAGCTTTCAATTTTCAATAATAGAATTATTATTAAATATGGAATTACTACTTATTAAAGTTATCTTAATTTTTTTAAAGTTATCTTAACTAGACAGTACATTCAAATAAATAAATTTACAATTATTATTTATATTAATAGAAACATCATATTTGTTAAATTTTAATGATTAATAATGTAAAATAAATGTTAAAGTTAAAATTAATTAAAAATATTTAAAATTGAATATTGAAGATAAAGATTGAAGATTAAAGATTAAAAATATATTTAAAAATTAAGGAATCGTGAAGTCATATGTATGAAGGAGAAATAGCAATTGGACCAGTACACTCTACAATGTTAGAACCGCACAGATTAAGACTTTTTATAGATGATGAGATTGTAAAAGACGCAGAATTAATAATCGGTGTTAACCATAGGGGCGTCGAAAGATTAATGGAAGGTTTACCCGTAGAAAAAGCTTGTATATTAACTGAAAAAATATGTGGTATCTGCTCACATATACACCTCTGGAGTTCTGTAAGATTAACGGAAATTGCAAGTAAAATATACGTGCCTGAAAGAGCACAGCATATTAGAGTTATTGTTGAAGAATTAGAAAGATTACACTCCCATAATTTATTATTTGGTCACGCTTTTGAAATATTAGGGCATGAAACCATGTCAATGAGATGTTTTATGACAAGGGAGCCTATTATGCAAATATTCTTCGAGATATCTGGTAGTAGGGTTCACTATTCTTGCCCGCTAATCGGTGGAATTAGACCTCGTTGTAACATAACTGAAGAACAGAGCAAAAGAATACTTTTAAAATTGGATGAATACGAAGAAAACATAACCGCTATTATCGATAGAGTTTTAAATGACCCGCTCTTAATTTCAAGAATGAAAGGTGTTGGTATACTCGACAGAAAAACTGCGGCTAAATTCCACGCTGTAGGTCCAACTGCAAGAGGTAGCAATGTAAAATCCGATATGCGTAAAATGGGTTGGGTTCCAGAATATGACGCTTACGAATTTGATGAAATATTATTTGACGATTGTGACGTATTATCTAGAATTGCAGTTCGTGGATTTGAAATCCTTGAAAGTATTAAAATAATAAGACAAGCTTTAGACTTATTAAACGATAAAAGCTTAAGTCCTGAAATTTACAACTCAGACTATGAAGTAAAAGAATTTAAACCTATTGAATGCTACACTGAAGCCCAAAGAGGTCAGCAATACTATTCGTATGGTGTTGATAAAGACGGTAGAGTAAGACATGCACGTATAAGGACCCCTACTGCTACAAACTTAGGTGCTATGGAAGAAATCGTTAAAGGATACCATGTAAGCGATGCAGAACTTATCATTGCAAGTTGCGACCCTTGTTTTACTTGTACGGATAGATTATCTATATTAAAAGAAGATTACAATACCTATTCCAAAAAAATCTAAAAATTTAAAAGACATAAAAAATCCAAATATATTTTATAATTTATTTTTATTATCTTATTATTCTTATTATTCTTATTATTTTTATTATCTTATTATTCTTAATTTATTATTTTATAAATTATTCTTATCTATTTTATAATATCAATGTGTGGAAACCTTTTTATATGGGAAATATATAACTAATGAGTTATAGGTACAAATATTGTAACATATAATAATGATTACATTACCCTGTGTACCGATAGGATGAATATCCCACTAAATAGAACATACGAAGAAACATAAGAAACAAGTGGAGGTAATAATATGCCTGCCCCAAGATATAAATCTGGCTCAATGAAAAAAACCTGTGTAAGAGTAACCAAAGGAAATACAGCTCACTACAGAAGAAAAAAACAAGGTACAGCTAAATGCGGTGCTTGTGGCGCTGTTTTAAACGGTGTACCTAACGGCAGAATTGCAGAAATATCAAAATTAGCAAAAACCGAAAAAAGACCTGAAAGAATATATGGTGGACACTTATGTGCAGCATGTGTTAAAAAAATGATGGTCGAAAAAGCAAGAAACTTTTAATTAGGTGCTATGATGATTATAACCATTGGAGGATTACCTGGAACTGGAACAACCACAATCGCCAAATTAATTTCTGAAAAATATAACTTAGACCATGTATGTGCGGGTTTTATCTTCAGAGATATGGCCAAAGAAAATAATATGTCTTTAAAAGAGTTCAGTGAATATGCTGAAGCTAATGATAAGGTAGATTATGAAATTGACCGTAGGCAGATTGAATGTGCTAAAAAGGGTAGTATAGTCCTCGAAGGAAGATTAGCAGGTTGGGTGCTTGAAAATAATAATATTAAAGCAGATTTAAGCATCTGGTTAAAAGCGGACCCAATGGTTAGATGCAAAAGAATAAGCTTGCGAGAAAACGAAGGCATCGAAAAAGCGATGGAAGAGATGATTCTTAGAGAAAACTCTGAGAAAAAACGATATAATGAAATATACGACATAAACATTGATGATTTATCAATCTACGATATAATTATCGAATCATCCAAATGGGATATTAACGGGGTATTTAAACTCATTGATTTTGCAATAGGTAATAAAATTCAATAAGTTAAGTTATTTAATTTAATTTTATTATCGTTCGGAATGAAGTTAAATACTTCCCTATTTCAAGAATGAAGTGCGTAACGGCGACGTTCACATTAACAAAAAATAAGGCGAGGTAATACTTATGTCAGCTATAGAAGTAGGTAGAATTTGTATTAAAACATTAGGTAGAGAAGCAGGTAACACATGTGTTATCGTGGAAGTATTAGATGCAAACTTTGCAGTAATTGACGGAAACGTTAAAAGAAGAAGATGCAACTTAAAACACGTTGAACCTACCGAAAAAACCGTTGAGTTAGAAAAAGGAGCATCAACAGAAGAAGTTAAATTAGCTTTAGATGCTGCAGGTTTATTATAATTATATATCTTCACTAAACTGATGTAAATTAGTTTAAGTAGTTACGGTATTAATTTATTATTAATTTATTATTAATTTAATAATATTTTGAATTAATACTTTTTAGCTACATATTTTGATTATGTACTCTATTTTGTTATTTTAATTTAGATTTTAAGTTTAGATTTTAATTTTAGTTCATGTTATCTTATTCGATATCTATTTTATGAGTATTAGTTTTATATTACCCATGTGGCTAAAAATCTTTTATTTTACGGTTAATTTTATAACAAATAGTAATATTATGTTAAAATTTTAATATATTAATAATATTCTAATTAATTATCTAATCTAGTTTAAATTATTAAACGTTTGAATCCTAAATATATAAAATTAACTATTTGTTCCCAATAAAAATATAATTATATTAAAATATTAATAACTACTTTTGTTCCTATTATGGGGCATAAAATATAAAATATAGGTAATATTCGATCAATGTACAATATAAATTATCACTTAAAGAAATATGACATATATAATGAAAATATATTTAGAAAACTAACTAATTAGAATTTTGTAGATATTACTTCATAAATAACATTATTTACAAACCCCAAAATGGTAAATACTGTAAAATAGCGTAAAATAGCTTAAAATAATGTTAAAATTAGCAAAAAATTCTATTAAAAGCTAACAATATTGAGGGCAATAATGAAAAAAATTAACAGTATAGTGAAAAAATTAAGTCATAAAATGTTAATTCTGTCTATGATATCTATTATAATACCCATGGTTGCCTTAAGTGCATTTTCAATAAATGGGCTTGATAATTTGGCTTCCGAAAGTTTAGATAAATCTGCAGAATTGTCATTGAATTCCGGATGTGTGGCCTTAAATGATAAAATAAATTATTATGAGAAATTTTCAGAGTATGTTTCAAGTACAACTGGACTAAAAAAAGAAATACTAGCAGAAGATATTCCTAGTATTAAAAATAGGATTAATCTGCTAAATAATGTTCAGAATGTAGAATTAATGGTTATTGCAGACGATAAGGGCAATATATTAGCATCTAATGCAAAAAACAATGATTTTGAAGTTAACAGTGTCATATCCAAATTTTCAAAATCCTCCAAAACCATAGCATTTGAATCAATACCTGGAAATATTGCTGAAAAATTCAGCAACTATAAAGTCAGGAATACAAACGATGCCCTATCTATAGTTTCAGTTACCCCTATATACTGTACTGAAGAAGTAATGAGTACTTCAGATAAGAGTGGAGACACAATCGGCTATTTTATAATCGTAGATGTTTTAAATAATGACGTAAATTATCTTTCACAACTTCAGAAAGAAACTGGCAGTAGTGCAGCTTTAACGTTGTATGACTCAAGGATATCCACCACTGCAGATAATAAAGATTTGCTCGGTGAAAAAATTAATTCTGAAGCTTACAATTACTTAAAAACTCAAGATAAATACTATGAGAGCATGGTAATTAATGGAGAATACTATTATTGTGCATATAAAGCGTTAAGAGATGTAAATGGTAATTTAGTTGGTACTTTGGGGATTGGAGTACCTACTGAAGAGATAATATCCGTTTTAGATGATACAAAACGTCAAAACGTAACTGTTATAATCGTAGGTATATTATTAGGCTTATTGATATCCTTATACACTAGTAGACTTATTACAAGACCATTAGGTAGATTAAAAGAAATTGCCGAACAATTTGGAGCTGGAAACTTTTCCAGTCGTGCCGATATTAAAACAGGAGATGAATTAGAAGCTTTAAGTAATTCATTTAATGGTATGGCAGACAATATTCAATCAATGAACAAATTGATGGAAACGGATAAAGAAAAATTAGCGGAAACCATTATGGACGTTTCAAAAGTCATGAAAAAACTTTCAGAGGGTGATTTTACAGCCCATGCTGACGAAAGCAAAGACATCAATGGCTTGCAAAAGTCAATTAACTTAGCAATTGAAAATATTGGCGAATTAATCAAAGACTTAAGAAAAGATATAGAAGTATTGGATAATGAAATAGAATTGGTCGAAAGTCAATTGGTAAATGCTGAAGAAAGTGCTGAACAATTAACCGATGCAGCCTCACAAGTGGCTAATGCAGCGTCTGAACAATCTGTAAAATTACAAAACTCTACTGAACAATTGATGGAAACTTTTGAAGATGCTAAATCGGTCAACGATACGATAGAGAATATGGTTAAAATTGCTGGGTCAATAAAGGTAAATTCAAATGAAGGAATAGAAAAAGTTGAAAATGCTACAGGAACTATGGATAATATTGCTAGTGTTATTGATGACCTTAGTAAATCCATTAGCGAGCTAGGAACTGAAAGTAAGAAAATTAACGAAGTAACTACGTTAATTAAGGATATTGCAGACCAAACAGGTCTTTTAGCACTCAATGCAAGTATTGAAGCAGCAAGAGCAGGGGAAGCAGGAAAAGGCTTTGCCGTTGTAGCAAGTGAAATTAAAGACCTTGCCGAAGAAATTAAGAAATCTGTGGAAGATATTAATAAAACCATCAAAGGTATTAATTCTAAAATCGATGAAACAATTGAACTTGGAAATAATGGAAAATTACAAGTTGAAAAAGGAGTTTTAGCTATTGATGAAGTTAACTCAGCCTTTGAAGGTATACAAGATGGCGTAGCTAATTCAGGTTCAAGAATGAATACTATATATACAGGCTCACAGAATGCGTCCACTAATGTAAATTTAGCACTAAAAAACTCACAAGAAGTTGCGGCTATTGCAGAAGAATTTGCAGCTACTGCTGAAGAAGTAACCGCGTCTACAGAAGAGTTGAATAGTATTATTGAAGAAATAAGGAACGCTTCCGAGGAATTGACGAAAATTTCCCGTAATGTTTCTAAAAAAACTAATGAATTTAAAGTATAATATAATTTAATAACAATATTAAAAAATAGGAATATTAAAAAATAAAATAAAATAAAATAAAAATAATAGCAGTATATTTTATAATATTACTGTATATAATCCTCAATTTCCTTTAAATTGGGGAAATACATAATTTCTTTTTCTTTTATTATTGGATAAATTTTTTCTTTAAAACTTTCAGATTTAAGTTCTTTCAAATAGGGTGATAAAAAATTACCAAATAATTCATTTATTTTTACTCCCGAAGGTATATTTGAAAATGAGGGTAATACTAAAATATTTTTTAAATCATGATTTTTATAATTTTTATTATCATTATCATTATCATTATTTTCTTTATTATTTTCAAAATAAGTACTATAATCTGCAATATGTAAATAACTTGGAAATCTGTGATTATTTAATTCTAAAACCGGGTGTTCATGCCCCATAACCATTAAGGTTATATCTGATTTGAAATTTAAATTTTCTTGGTTTAGTATTTTATGACCATGATAATAAAGTAAACCATCTACCTTGTAATATTCGTATATTTCATACAGATCACTATCTTCAAGCTTTGAATATTCTTGATAAATTCCATCGCCTTTATCCTTCATTTTTTTCTTCAATTCTGCATTTTTCTCATTTATTTCATCATTAAACCTATTTAAACATTCATTTAATACATAATCAATCATTATATCGTGATTACCCCTAACTAATATTAATTTGGTATCTTTATACTCGTTATGTATTAATTTCAATATTTCATACATTACATCGTAAGTCTTGTAAGGTATTTTATTAAAATGATGTAAAATATCTCCAACCATTATAAATTTTTTAGGTCGATATTTATCTAATAAATAAACAATTCTATTAATTATAACGGTTTTTTCGTGCAATGGAAATAATACACCCTTTCTTTTAAATTGCTCTTCTAATCCGATGTGCAAATCAGAAACTGCCACAGTTTTGTTTCTAGAATCTATCAAAGCATTCTTATCAAAATTTAAATCTAAATCTCTGTAAAAATTGGCTATTTCCTGCATTTTATCAAATCTCTTATAATTGCTATTAATAAAATTAAAATTAAGTAATAAATTTATAATAATTTATAATAATTTATAATACGTTATAATACCATGTACTAATTTATTATTTTATGAAATTATTCAAATTTTTGTAAGTATTTTGAAGCACTCGAAAAGGCGTAGACTCCTTCACCTACTGCTTTAGAAACTTGCAAAACTCCTCCCGTTATATCCCCGCAAGCATATATCCCTTCGATATTCGTTTCACAGTTTTTATTAGTTACTACAAATCCTTTGTTTAGCTCTATGTTACTATCACTTAAAAATTCATTATTTGGCGTGTAACCAAGCATTATAAACGCTCCATCTCCATTTATAACTTGTTTTTGATTATTATTATTATTATTATTATTATTAGCATTAGTATTATTCTTAGTATCTAGCATTTCAACTTCTATACCCTCAAATTTAACTTCCCCTTTAAATTCCAATGGTTTTGCATTGTATATTATCTCTAAATTCTCAATTTTTTCAAGTCTATCCATAATAATTTTTTCTACGACTTTTATTTCTGATTTATCCGTTACTATTGTAATCTTTTTGGCAATATCTTTTAAATTGTACGCCGCCATAGCTGCAGGTGTATTTCTACCGATTACTAAAACGTGTCTGTCTTTAAAGAAGAAAGCATCACACATAACACAGTAACCAACACCTTTACCGACATACTCGTCTTCATTTATGCCCAAAGACTTATATTTGCTACCTGAAGCAATTACAACAGTTTTTGTTATGTAGTCGTTGTTACTAGTTACTACTTTATGGTAAGATAATTTATTATTCCCATTTTCATCGTGTATGGTAACCGCGTTAGGTACAACATTAATCACTTCTTCGTGTACTATTGGTAGGTTTAAGCTGTTGGCGTGCTCTGCAAAATTATTAGCAAGTTCAAAACCTTTTATTTGAGAATAGCCCAGGTAATTTTCAACTACGCCTGCTTCTGCTATTTTACCGCCTGCATTTTCCTTCTCGATACATATCGCATTAACTCCGCCACGCATTGCATATATGCCTGCAACAAGTCCCGCAGGACCTCCGCCAATAATTATCATGTCTTTAAGATTTCCAATTTCCATAATATCCCTTTTTTACATTAATTCTTATATAATTTAATATATCTTTGATGTTATTTTCCAATATTATTTTAATAGTATTTTGATATTGTTAATTCTCAGTATTTAATTCTCAGTTTATTATTTATCTTTCTACATTTTTATAGATTATTTTATGAATTTCGTAAATGTTACAAATATTACAAATATTACAAATATTACAAATGTTAAAAATCATATACTTTTAAATTTATTCTATTTATTTTCTATTTTTTAAAATAATTATGATTTTATATAGGATTATTAATAAATTATATATAGGAAAAAACAGTACACTATTGAGGATAGATAATTCAAAGTCCTATCGTATTTTATTACATAATTGTTTAACAAGTATATATTGGAGGGAAAATATGAAAAAAATTGCATTGGGTTTCCAGCACGTTTTAGCGATGTTTGGAGCTACTGTTACAGTACCCCTGGTAGTGGGTAGTGCTATTGGGTTACCACTCGAACAAATAGCGGTCTTAATTCAAGCCGTTCTTTTAACGATGGGTATCGCTACCATATTACAGACTACAATTGGTTCAAAGTTTCCTATTGTTCAAGGTTCAAGTTTTGCTTTTATTCCTGCTTTAATCTATATCGGCAGTAGCGTTGGATTGGCAGCTGTTGAAGGTGCTTTAATCGTTGGAGGTATCCTCGAGGCGATAACTGGTGCTTTCGGTTTAATCGGAAAATTAAAAAAATTATTTACCCCTGTTGTTACTGGTGTTACCATCATGTTGGTTGGTTTCAGTTTGGCTAGTACGGCTATGAAATACACGTTCAACTTTTTTGGAGACCCTACCGGTGCTTCTATACCATACGCTGCTTTTGTTGCATTGTTAACCTTTTTTACAACTGTTATAATCACATTAAAATCAAAAGGAACCTTAAAAACTATGCCTGTTGTTATTGGTGCAACTGTTGGATACCTTGCAAGTATCGCTTTAGGACTTGTAGATTTCACATTAGTTTCAAGTTTACCACTTTTCAGCCTACCGCAACTTATGCCTTGGGGTATGCCAGTATTCAACGCTGATGCGATAATCATTATATTATTTGCGTTCCTTGTAAGTATTATTGAGAGCGTAGGGGATTATCATGCTATTTCTACAATATCTGAGGAACCCATCGACAATAAAAAAATAAACAAAGGTATTACATCAGAAGGTTTATCCTGTACAATTGCGGGTTTACTCGGTGGTTGTGGTACAACAAGTTATTCTGAAAACATAGGACTTGTAGCACTTACAAAAGTTTCAAGCGTTCAGGTTGTGCAAATTGGTGCAGTAATCTTAATGTTATTCTCATTAATTCCTAAATTCACCGGTATTTTAGCATCTATACCGGGACCAGTTTTGGGTGGTCTTACAATTGCTTTATATGGTATGATTGGTTTAACAGGTCTTAAATTAATCAAGGATAAAGTAGAATTAAACGATAAAAATACTTTGGTTCTTGCAAGCGCATTAATTGTTGGTTTGGGCTCTCCTCAGTTACCAGCGGAGTTTTTAGCACACTTCCCTAAAATAATAGCGAGTATATTAGAATCAGGAATGGCAATGGGTGCAATAACTGCTATAGTACTTGACCAATTGTTTAAAATTAAAAATTAATATTTTTTATCTCTTAATTTTTAAAATAAGGTTTATTATCGAATGTTAATTGATAAATTTAAGTATATGTCATCAAAACATTAAAATAGTATATATACCAAAATAAAATATGATTATAAATTATATGATTATAAATTAAATTTTATAATTATATCTTTAATGCTTTTACTATATTGAAATTATTATTTCTAAATATTATTTTTAGCATATCAAAAATTAACGAGGCGATATAATGAAAAAAGATACAAGATGGGAAGGAGTATACTCATTTGAAGACTCACCTTTTTTAATTGAAACACTTTCAGATTTAAGAGAGCAAGATACTGACAACATTGCGTTCAGAAAAGGTCTTGTAAGACTTGGTAGGTATATGGGCTACGAATTAACAAAAACAATGGATTTTGAAGAAGTAGAAATCGAAACACCCCTTGAAGCTACAATTGGTTTAAAAGGAAAAGACAGGAAAAATGTATTAATCATTACAGTTTTAAGAGTTGCTATTCCTTTAATGGAAGGTTTAATCAAAACACTAGAATCTGCCAGAGTAGGTATTGTTTCAGCTTCAAGAGGACCGGCTCCAGACTTTGAAATTAAAATGGACTACATAAAAGTACCTAAATTAAAAGAAGAAGACACCTTGATTATCTGCGACCCTATGATTGCTACAGGTTCAACTTTAATCAGCGTTATGAGAGAACTCAAAAGCTGTGGTATGCCAAAAAGAGTTGTTGTAGTTGGTGTAATTGGTGCTCCTGAAGGTATCGATGCAATTAAAAAAGAATTCCCTGAAACAGAGATATATGTTACTAAAATGGACAGAGAATTAAACAAAAAAGGTTATATATTACCAGGTCTCGGAGATGCAGGAGATAGAGCATTTGGAGAACCTGTGAAAGTTTCATTATTACCACAAATGCACAACCTTGAATAATTAAAAATGTGAACTACATTATAATGCTACATAAATGTTAACTACATATAACATCACATAAACTTACAAGATAACCTAATATTGATAAATTTACATGATAAATTTACCATATTTTATTTTTTTTAAGAATAATTTTTATTATATGATAAGATAATTTATCTATTATGATAATTAAATATCATTATTTTAATTTTACCATATAATCGTTTAATTTTATTAAAAACCCATATTTTTGTTTTGAAATATTTTTTAAGCATAATTTAGCATTTATTTGGTTAAAAGGTTATTTTACTATAACAGTTTAATTAACTACATTCTATTAACCCGAATCTATATATAGAAATTATAATATATACATAATAGGACTTTATGACCCTTATGGGGGATAATAAGGTCTAAACAGTTTAACTTAAGAAGCGTAGAATACTAAAAATATATGCAAATAAAATAACATAATAATGTAATTTTAAATATTATATACGTGCGATATTACAACATAAGGATATATATTGACTTTATGGTTCTAGAACATTAGTCTCACGGTAACCATTATAGTATTAAAAATATATGACATTTATAATTGTATAATCTATATGTTACATTTAATTATAATTTAAAGATATAAGAGTTTAATTAATAATTTATCCTCAAAATTTAGGATAATGCCAATAGTTTATCCAACAATATGCTATTATTCTATTATACTATTATTCTATTATACTATTATTCTATTATTCTATTATGTACTATTCAATCACTTTATTTAATCTTCTATTTTTTAATTTTTAATTTTTAATTTAGTAATTCAATTAATTAAGTTATTAAGCTACTAAGCTACTAAGCTACTAAGTTAGTAAATTATTTACCCTTCGATTTTGACAATATTTCCAATTTCTTTTTATATGACGACGATATTCGAACTAAATTTATCGAAAAACTATTTATATGATACTAATTATATGTATAGTACCATATGATTATAATATTAATATAAAAATAAAATTAAATTAAATTAAATTAAAAATAGTATATTAATAGAAATAATATCGATAAGAGTATTATACGAATGGGTAAAAATAGATAATAATAAGTAAAAATAGGTAAGATAGACAAGATATTTAACTATGGCTATATTACTATATTCATTAAAAATTACCATATGTTATTAATATATCCATTTTTAAATATATATCGCCACATAATTAATTTTAAAATTTGATGGAGGACAATTATGAATATCATCTCAAAAACAAACGACTCGACTACAAACTCAAAAACCCTAGAACAAGAAATAAGGGAAGAACTAAACGTCAAAAAGGAACAAAATTTAGTTTCAAAAAGTATATCTTACAGTACTGGAAAATATGCTTTTGATATAGATTCTGACGAAAAAATACTGGATTTATTCCAAGATGGGGTTAAAGATTGGTGGGTACAAAAATTCGAAAAATACAAAGAATTTAACGAGGGTTATTTCACACCCCCTCAACGTCAAGCAATCCCCCGTATTCATTACGGGAGAAATACTCTTATTTGTAGCCCTACTGGTAGTGGTAAGACTCTAAGTAGTTTTATGAGTATCATAAACGAGCTTTTCAGAATTGAAAAAGAAGAAGGACTCGAAAATAGCGTGTATTGTATATACATAAGTCCCTTGAAGAGTTTGGCAAATGACATTCACGTAAATCTTGAAGAGCCACTCGTAGAAATCAAAGAAATTTTAAAGGAAAAGTATGGAAAAGAAGATATGGGGGATATAAGGCACGCTATAAGACACGGAGATACTACAAGTTACCAAAAAAGTAAAATGTTGAAGCAAACACCCCATATTTTAAATACTACCCCTGAAAGTTTAGCAATTATCTTGAACTCACCCAAGTTTAAAGAAAAATTAAGGACTGTTAGATGGGTTGTTATTGATGAAATACACTCTCTAGCAGATAATAAAAGAGGGGTACACCTTAGTTTAAGCCTTGAAAGACTGCGAGAACTTACAAATAACGAATTCGTAAGAATTGGTTGTAGTGCTACGGTTGAACCACTTGATGAAGTTGCAAGTTATCTGGGCGGTTACTATGATATAGAAACCCCTAGACCTGTGGAAATTGTAGATACGAGATTTGTACGTAGCTACGATATGAAATTAATTTGTCCAGTTCCGGATTTAATTATGAGTACGCCAGAGGAAATTTCAAAAAAATTATACGGTGAATTACATAATTTAATTCAAGAACATGAAAATACCCTTATATTTACAAATACGAGGGGTGGAGCAGAACGTATATTGTACAACTTACGTAGAAAATTCCCAGAATATACGGAAGAAAATAGTGGTAGCCACCACGGTAGTTTATCTAGGGATAAAAGGTTAGAAATAGAATCTAAGCTTAAAAAGGGTGAATTAAAAGTAGTAACCACGAGCAGTAGTCTTGAACTTGGTATTGATATGCCATACGTGGACTTGGTTATTCAGATCGGTAGCCCGAAAAGTGTTAAAGTACTACTTCAACGTATTGGTAGAGCAGGTCACGGTATTGAGAGGATTGCTAAAGGTAGATTAATAGCTTTAGATAGGGATGAACTTGTAGAATGTACAGTTATGCTAAAAAAAGCAAGAGAAGGGTTTATAGATAAGGTTCAGATACCTAAGAAGCCTTTAGATGTACTTGTTCAACATATCTATGGAATTGCAATTAATGGAATAATTGAATTTGAAAAAGTTAAAGATATAGTACGAAGAAGTTATAATTATAACACGATGACCGAAGAGGACTTTAAAATAGTTTTAAACTACATGACTGCTAGTTATGCAGGAATGGAAGATAGAAACATCTATTCTAAAATTTGGTATGACGAAGAAACCAAAAAAATTGGAAAATCAGGTAAAACTGCAAGAATGATATATTACATGAATATCGGCACTATTCCAGATGATTTTAGCTGTGATGTATATGTAAGAGCAAATAAAGCTTGGATTGGTAAATTAGACGAACAATACCTTGATAGACTTGAAAAAGGCGATGTTTTTGCATTGGGTGGCGAACATTTGAAGTTTATATACCGTAGAGGTAGTAAGGTATACGTTGATAAAACGTCTGAAAAACCAAATATTCCAAATTGGTACTCTGAAAGACTCCCACTTAGCTATGATTTGGGTAAAAACGTTTTAGAGTTTAAAAAGACTGCAATAGAGAAATATGGCAATGGCATATTAAAAGAATGGCTTTCCGAATTACCTATAGATAATAACAGTATAGAAAGTCTTTATGGGCTATTCGGTCAGCAAATTCAGTATAAGGGTAATAGTAGCATTAGTTTACCTAATAGACTTGTTATAGAAGAATATAATGGTGAAGGCTACGATGGCTACAAGAAAGATAAGAAAGGAAAAACTGAAAATAAGTATCTTTACATCCACAGTAATTATGGAAGAAAATTCAACGATGGATTCAGTAGAGCCATAGCTTATAAAATTAGTGAGCATTTTGGCGTTGGTGTGCTAGTTAGCGTCTCAGATACTGGTTTTTCATTGGAAGTGCCAAAGAAAAAACGTATTGACATAGTTCAAATTATCAAAGAGCTAACTCCGAATAACGTATATGGCATTTTAAAGCTTGCTCTTGAAAATACCAATCTTATGAAGAGAAATTTTAGAATAAACGCTACAAGAAGCTTGATGATACTTAGAAACTACGCTGGACGTAAAAAATCCGCTAAAAGACAGCAAGTCAGTGCTGATTTGTTGATACACTATGCTAAAAAGTTAGATAGATTTGCACCACTTGAAGAGACTTACCGTGAAATTATCGAAGATAGTTTGGAAGTTGAGCATTTGCAGGAAATTTTGGGTAAAATACAGTCTGGGCATATTAAATTAGAACATATTGATGTATCAGTGCCAACTCCAATGAGTTTCGGGCTTGCCACACTTACTGCGAGCGATGCAGTACTTGCAGAGGATAAAAATAATTTATTAAAATTATTCCACGCTCAAGTAATGTATAAAATTTCAAAAAAGGGCAAATAATTTGTTAAATTAAATTTAATGCTGAAAAAAGTAATAAACTAAAAAACTTTTACTCTTTTTAATATCTTTTAAAAATTGAAAATAATATTTTTATTTATTATAATATAATAATATTTAAAAATAATAAGTTAATAAGTTAATAAGTTAAGATGAATAATTTAAGATAAATAATTTAATTATTCAATCTTAAATCTTCCTGCAGATTGCTCAACTCTTTCAGCAACTTGTACAACTTGTTTTGAAATAGATTCGATTTCTGAA
>NZ_JAGGMO010000010.1 GCF_017875395.1 Methanococcus voltae
TATTCATCTCAATTGCATAATATGCTTATGAGATGGTACCTGTAACGTTTTTAGGTTCGTAACAATTATAGGGTTAGTGTATTTTTTTATTATATACTGTAGAGTGAAGTGAAATTATAATAAAATAATGTAAAATTACAAATAAGATAGTTAATATACTAATATCTAGAAAAAATAAGTGGTGATTATATGCCATATGATAAAAATGGAAAAAATATCGAAATTGGGAATTTTGCAAGATATATTAATACAGGTACGGAAGGTATTGTAAAAGATTTTAAAAACATAAATAATGAAGAATTGATCGTTTTAGATAATAATTTAGCATATAAACCTAATTTAATTGAAATTATTCAAAATATAACTCAAAAAAGTAATAATAAAAAAATAGAAATTAAAGATGACGAAATAAATTTGAGTAATTCAGAAGATATCGATTCTTGTGGTGCTGGTTAATTTATACTATATAATTTTTTATTCACTATTTTTCTTATTAATTAATGAAACTAGAGCATTTAATATTGAATTTTTAATATAATTATCGGAAACCCTATCTGCATCCTTGGATGTAAAATCAAACCTTAATGTTTTACTTGCGTCAGGCATTCCCATTGTGGTTATAGTTATTATTCTATAATTCTTTAATAAATCTAAAGCCACTTCATAACTCTCTTTTGGTTCCATATTTATCATAAAACCAGTTGGTGTTTTTTCAAAAGATAAAAAATCATACTCATTTAATTCGTCAAATGTAAAATTAATTGCTCTTTGTTGTGCTTTTTTAATCCGTTCGAAGCTGAAATTTTTTAAAGTATAGACCATTGCTGCTAAAATTGGTGCTTGAGCTTCTAAACCATACTTTAAGCCTTCAGAATATATCTCATCTATTAATTCTTTATTACCTGCCAATAAACCTGCCCTAGGTCCATTCATTAATTTATCCATGCTTGTAACTACCAGGTCAGCACCCATATTTAATGCAGTTTGTTGACCATTTAACAAACGTATTCTTGCACCTGAAGCGTCGTCAAATAATACATTAACATTTTTAGAATGACAATATTCAATTAATTTTTTGGCATTTTCAAAATCTACAATTTTATGGTTCATTGTAGATCCAGTTATTATTAAAAATTTATTAGTGTCAATTAAAGACGTTATTTCATCAAAGTCGTCACTTTCATAATATTGGATACCCAAAATACTACAACTTTTAGGTACTGATGGATGAGATGGTTTTTCAGGTACGTAATGCAATACTTGAGTTATATTTTTACTTTTTAATGTTATAATAGTGGCTAAAAGTGCTGAAGAAGTTCTATTAAATCCAACTGCTTTTTCATATTTGCAATATTCTTCCAAAGATTCTAACTTATTTTTAAGGTCAGAATCTTCTGTAAAATCATTATGTAAATATAATAATCCATGCCGGTTCAATTTTTCAGTGAATATTGCAGGTCCAGTATAAGTTTCTAAAAAATCCAAATTTTTATCTTCTATGTAAAATCCACCAGTTAGACCTGTTAAATCATATATATTATCTCGACCATGTTTTTTTAAATTATCTCTCAGAATTTCCCTTGTTTTTATGATCCTTTCAAATTCTAAATCCTTCAAAATATCCCTCGAATAAAAATATAGTATAAAATATAGTATAAAAATGAATATAATAATTGTTGTATCAAATATATAATTATATGTTTAAGTATTTTACAGAATAAAATTTGAAAATTAATATATTAAAAATTATAGTAAATTAAAATAAAAAAATAAATAAGAAAATAAATATAAAAAGTAAATTAAATATATTTCTTCAATTCTTCAGGTTTATGCAATTCGCCACCTATTTTACCAATTAATTCAACTTCGCAATTTGCATATTTCATAACTTCGCCTACAACTTGTCCTAAATTCATTTCAGGAACTAATATTTTTGAAGCTTTTAAGTTTTTAATTAAATTGTCAGGGAATGGAAATACAGTTTTTAATCGTATATATCCTACATCTTTTCCTTCAGCCATTAAAGAATCCACAGTATATTTAACAGTCCTTGAAGGAGTTCCATAACATACAAATATAGTTTCTGCATCGATATTTTTTGATTCATACAATACAATATCATCTTTATTTTCTAGTATTTTATTGGATAATCTCCTCACTAATTTATCGTGTGTTTCAGCAGAAACGTCAGGATATCCTTTTTCATTATGAGTCAAACCAGTTACTGCAGTTTTATAACCTTCTCCAAAAACTGGCATAATTGGTACTAATTTGTCATTTTCATTATCTAAATCATTATTTGGAGTTAATCTATTGATTATTTCAATATCGTCATGTAAAACTACTTTTTCACGCATGTGCCCCAATATTTCATCAGCCATTACGAAAACAGGTGTTCGATACTTTTCAGAATAATTAAATGCCAATATTGTAAAATCATACATTTCTTGTACGGAACTTGGCACTAAAACTATAGGTTGATAATCACCATGACTTCCCCATTTTGTTTGCATTATATCTGCCTGGGATGCAGCAGTTGGTTGCCCTGTTGAAGGACCCCCACGTTGTACATTTACCAAAACGCAAGGCGTTTCAGTCATAAAAGCATAACCTATATTTTCTTGCATTAGGCTAATGCCTGGTCCACTTGTAGCAGTCATGGATTTACTACCTGCCCAACTTGCACCAATTATGGAAGCCATACTTGCTATTTCATCTTCCATTTGACAATAATAACCACCTAATTTAGGTAATTTTTTTGCCATTCCCTCTGCAATTTCTGTTGAAGGAGTTATTGGGTAACCGCCAAAAAACATACACCCTGCTTTTAAAGCTCCTTCTACACAAGCCATATTTCCTTGTATAAATTCAGTTTTCATCATATCACCAATATCTTAATAGTGAAAAAATAAATTTAAATTTTATATTATGTGAGTATTATAAGTTATATCAATATATTATATATTATTAATCTTGATATTTTAATCTTCAAGTAAATTATCCATATAAATTAATAAAAAAATATACTTGTAAAAAATATAAATTAATAAAAAATCGATTATTTTAATTAATATACTGTTCAAAACTTTCAAGTTGGTCATAAGTGCCAAAAACATATATTTGATCTTCCAAATGCAATATAGTATCTTTGGATGGATTAACACTCAAAGACCCATTTTTTGATTTAATACCAATTACTGAAACATTGTAATTAATATGGCTTAATAATTCAAAGATTGACATTCCTTCGTATTTCTGTGAAATATTATATTTTCTAAGGTCTATATCTTCATTGTATTCATAATTAGCTATAGACATAAATGTGGAAAAAAAATCCAAAACATCTGGTTTTATAGCCAATTCTGCTAAACGCATACCGCCTATCATATATGGCGAAACAACCTTATCCGCACCTGCAATTAGTAACTTATCCATTGAAACTGTTTCTTCAGCCTTAGAAACTACATGTATATTAGGATTTAACCTTTTTGCAGATAATGTAACAAATACATTATCAGAATCTTTAGGCATTGTTGAAATTAAGGTCTTTGCATTTTTAATATTTGCTTCAATTAAACATTCATCTAATGTGGCATCCCCACAAATATAGTTAAAATCAGGGTTTTTTTCAAACTCAGAAACTAAGTTTTCTTCACTTAAGTCCAAAACCACAAAATCAGTACCCCTTTTAGCCAATCTATTCGCAACCACTTTTCCAATTCTACCATAACCACACAATATATAATGTTCATTCATATTTTTTATTCTGTTTTTCATAATTCTCATCCTGTTTGCTTTTCTAAAATAACCTTCTACAAATAATTGTAAAGTACTCCCAAATGTAAAAACTCCAACGCTCGTACCAGTTAAGGCCAATAATATCGCAGTTAATTTTCCGAAGTCGTTGGTAGGGTGAATTTCACCATAACCTATTGTAAACATTGTTATTATTGTTAGGTAGAATGAGTCGAACAATGTAAGATTTTCAAAATACGAAAAGGAGATTGAAAAAAACACAATAATACAAAACATTACTAAAAGACCTATTTCTATCTTCCTTATAGGTTCCATGACATCACTTCTTTGAATTGATTATTTGTGATATTTCAACATAAATTACATAAATACTAAAAGATGATTTATCATTTTGCTTTTTAAATATATTATAATATTTAAATAGTATAATATTAAAAATATATTCGATTATAATCATATAAATATTTCAACTCTATAATATATAATAAAATAACATTTGATAATTATAAAAACTATAATAGTATATAATTATTTAACAATAGTAAAGTTAATTTTAATAAAAATGGTTGTGATGTTATGGAAATCGGATTATTGAGTGTTAAAAATACATTGCCTTTTTTTGAGAATTTTGGAAATTTACCCACTAAATTAATATCTGAATCCAATATGAAAGATATTAGCGATTTAGACTTGTTTATAATACCGGGAGGTAGTTTAATAGAGTGTAATAATTTATTAAACAATGATGAGTTTAAAAATACATTATCTAAGTTTAATGGTTATATATTAGGAATATGTAGCGGATTTCAATTATTATCCAATACTATCGACATAGGTAGAAAAAGCCAAACCCCTATTTTAAAAAAAGGATTAGAATTGTTGGATGTGGATATATCTCCTTTAATATGTACGGATCGAGTTAAATTTAAAATAGATAATAATACGATATTTAATAATAAAAAAACAAACGATAATTCTGAAAAAAAATTACAAAATTATAACAATATGGCATATGATGGATTTCATTGTCATACATATGGCCATATTACTATCGAAAACTCAAAAGTATTTACAAAATCATTTGTTAATAAATTAGATTATAAAATGCTTGAAAAATCTAATGAGTTAATTTCTGGAGCATTTGATGGTAAAATATATGGTACTATGATACATGATTTTTTAGATAACGAAAATATAAAAAATTCATTTTTAAATAATTTTAAAGTTAAGGAAGATGAATTAGAAGAAATAACAATTAAAAATCAAAATTTAAAATCAAAATTTAAAAAATATAGATATGATGAAAATATAAACATAGCACATAAACAAAAAAATATAGATACCTCGAAAAAAGGGATAATATTATTAGGTACGGGCTCCGAAAGTGGAAAAACATTTATAACAACTAGTATTGCTGGTAAATTATCTAAAAAAGGATATAAAGTATTTTCTGCCAAAATAGGTCCAGATGTAAGAGATATAGTGCCGTCATTATATATTACAAATGAACCTATGACAAAATATAGTAGCATTAAAATATATGATAGAGGCTGGTCAACGATTGAAGAGTTTAAAAAATACATAGAATCCTCAGATTATGATTATTATATAATTGAAGGTGTGATGGGTGCATTTACTGGTTGTTTAAATAAAGCAGGATATAGTAGTGCAGAAATAGCCAAATTATTAAATATACCCACATATGTCGTTTCTTCATGTAGTAAAAGCGGTATAGAAGGTTCATATATTGAATCGTTGATGTATTATACTTTATTAAATAAAATAGGCGTTGATGTAAAAGGAATTATTTTAAATAAAATATATAATGATAGAATAGTCGAAAAAGTTAAGAATATAAGTAATAAATCAGATATTCAAATAATACCTATTAAGAAAGCAAAACAAAATATAAACATAAAAAACAGGGGCTTAATACCTGAAGTAGAAATAGATTATGATCTGTTCTGTAATTTAGCCCTTGATTTAGATATAGATATTGAATTACTAGATATGAATATTAATAACGAAAATAATATAAGTATTGAAGATATTAAAGGATATTTTGAAAATCCTGAAGATACGTCATATATGGAAGAAAAGTTATTAGATTTAGTCTTAAAATTGAAAAAATTATAAATGTGAATAAAATAATTAATACAATATATATTAGTATCACATATAACTCGAAAACTCAAAAATCAAATTATAATATAATTGTTATTGTATTATAGATTTAATAATTATAAATTTTATTTTTTTTTAATAATTAATATATTGTTATATTATGTTTGTAAATACATAGTTATAAATGTGAATAAAATATTAGATTTATTTTAGATGATATATAATTTTAAATTATTATTACGTTGGTTACTATATAAAATAAATTACTGGTGAATTAATGAATTCAGAAATACTATCAAAAGAAATAGAGTCTTTAAAAAATAATAAAAGCAATTTGAAAGATTATTTTAGATATAAATATAGTAATGATATAATTTATGATAAAAATAATGTTTTGATTGATTTAGAAGACTTGCAGAAAAACGGTTTTTTTAAAGAAATAGATTTAATGGAAAATAACCCTAAAGAAGTATTAAATGTTATTCGTGACGCCTATCTAGACGCATATGAATCATTAAAGACTGTTAGAAAAGATATTAATATTGTACCATATCATGTACCAGAATCCATTAATAAAAATAATAAAAACAAACCAGTTACTATTGAAGATATTAAAAGCAATAAATTAGGGAAATTGGTTGAATTTGAAGGTGTAATAACCGTATCTACAAAAATAAAATCAGCTTTGAAAAAAGCGAAATTTATATGCCCTAAATGTGGCAATATAATAAATACTAGTATTGAAAATCCATTTGAAGGATATATAGAACCAATGTGTAGTAATAAGAATTGTGGAGAATTAATGAATTTAAATGAGGAAAATTCAGAATATATTGATTATCAGGAATTAAAAATTCAACAACCTTTAGATTTAATGGAAGACCCTGAAGAACCACCTAAATATATAACAGTTTTATTGGAAAATTCACCAGGTATTTATTGCGGCAGGGTAAAAATAACAGGAATTCCAGTTAAATCTCAAAAGAATAAAAAGATACCAATATATGACATAATTGTAAAAGGATTGAATTGCGAAATTATAGATAATAAGTTAGAAGCGATTCTCACGGAAGAAGACATCGAAAAAATTGAAAGAGTTAGTAAAAACAAAGATGTAATTAATATATTATCTGAAAGGCTAATTCCAGAAATTAAAGGATACTCCACAATTAAAAAAGCTATATTATTACAGCAAATAAAGGGCGTAAAAAAAGGAAGTAAAAGAGCCGATAGTCATGTTTTGTTAATAACAGATCCAGGTATTGGTAAATCAGTTATGTTAAGGAAAATAGCGGAAATACCTGGTAACGTATATGGTTCAGCCACTACCGCTTCAGGTGTTGGTTTAACTGCTGCAGTGGTGCGAGAAAAAACAGAAATAGGCGACGATACATGGGTTATAAAACCTGGTCTTTTAGTTAAAGCAAATAAAGGCACTGCATGTATTGATGAGTTAACGGTGAATAGGGACTTGCAAAGTTATGTTTTGGAAGCCATGGAAAGCCAAACAATACATATAAACAAAGGTGGGATAAATACAAAACTATCATCAGAATGTAGTATTCTAGCCGCTTGTAACCCTAAATGGGGTAGATTTGATAATAATGAAGCGGTTTCTGAACAGATTAATATTCCTGCACCTATGTTAAGTAGATTTGATCTAATATTCCCATTAAAGGATGAACCAGACCGTGCAAGAGATAAGGAAATTGGAAAACATATTATAAATATACATAAAGCATTTTTAGATAAAAATATAAAACAAAATATGAAATTAGATAATATAATAATTGATGATGTATTAATTGATAATGATTTTATAATAAAATATATTATATATGCGAGACAGAAAAAACCAATAATTTCAGAAGATGCGGAAAATATCCTTGTAGAATATTATACTAATATGAGAAAAAGCTCTGTTCAAATTACTGCAAGGCAATTGGAAGCTACAATTAGAATTGCAGAAGCCCATGCTAAAGCAAGACTCCATGACGAAGTTGAAGAGCTAGATGCAATAGAAGCCATTAATATAATTACAGAATCCTTAAAAGAGATAGCTTACGATCCAGAAACTAATTCATTTGATATAGGTAAGGTAACTGGAGTATCTAAAAAAGATGTAAATTATATGAAATCGGTATATAATATAATAAAAAATCTTTCAAATGAATTAGATGCAGAATTAGTAATTTATGAAGATATTGTAGAAAGGGCAAATAAAGAAAATATTGATGAAAATCAAGTTAAAATAGCTTTGAAAAAATTAAAGCAAGTCGGTGACATATACGAGCCGAAAAACAGAAAGTATAGAATTATGTAATAAAATATGATTTTCATATTATTAAAATATAAAATGGGGTTAGTATGAAACTAATAAAAAATTATCCTAAAACGTATGACAATGGTAATTTATGGATTCAGCCTGTGAATCATTCAACAATTTTATCATATGATAATTGTTTTGAATTTCATTACGTAAATAAAACCCCGATAATTAGAATATTAGGTAGCCCTTCAGTATCTAAAATGATACGTAATATACTAAATTCAATTTCTAATAAATTCGCATATGGAAAAAAAGACGTAAATCATATGGAAAATATATTTAGATATATAAATAAAGAGTATAAAACAAACAGAAATTATAATAAAGCCAAAATAGGATGGTATAGGGTAATAGGGGATATTTTTGAGGATTTAACTAATAATAAATTTGAAAAGGTAATTTTCAAATTAAATACATTACTTAAGAGTATAAAACCATTGATTGTAATTGATACGAATAATACATATGCTTGGAATCATAACCACTCATTTAAAAGATTTGTAAAATGGTTAAATGAAGATTTTTCAATAATAATAAGAACCCCATTTAAAAATATAAAAAATATTCAGAATAATTTTCCAAATTCAAAAATAAACAATTGTGCTGCAGTTATAAATTATGCAAAAAATTCAGGTATCTTAATAAAAAATTGTAAAGTGGCAGAACGTATATTAAATATAGCCCAGGGCGACATAACTGCAATAGATATTATATTAAAAAACAGTAAGCGAGAATTAAAAACATTAAGGGATTTAAAAATACCTTGGAAGAAAATAGCTTACCAAACTGCTCCAGATAGGCTAAAAGAAATATATATTAAATGTAATAAACTAAAAAAGTTTAAAATACAAGATATATTACAGATAACGCCAGAATATACCAAATCTACATTATATAAATACTTGAGTGAATTATGTGATTTGGGTATTTTAACAAAAAACAAAAATAAACAAAGTATAATATACAAAATAATAGTCAATAAATTATTATTTAATAAAAAAAGTAATTATACAAACTATATTGGATTGTATAATGAAATATATTTAAGAAAAACTATATTTACCAATAAAATATGAAAATAGTTTTTTTCCAAAACTGTCCAACTGTTTTACAATGTTAGCGAATGCTATATTATTTTTTAAGTTTCGGGTTTTCGAACATGATGTATGTATGAATATTAACCTAAAAAATTTTAAAACTTCCATGATGATTTAATGTATTTTACTATATTTTTTAACTATTTTTATTATTATTCTATATATGCACTATAATAGTATAATAATGTATAAAATTATATATTATATATTATATATTATGAATAATATCTTAGATTTAAAATAATATGATTCAAAAATAAAAAAAACATATAATATTTCAGTTTTAGTAGTATATTATAAAATAACCTATTAAAAAAGTGATATATTATTAAAAAAGTGATTTAAATCAAATGGATAAAAATTACAAAAGACTTCAAAAAGTTTAGTAATATTAGTATTTGGTATTATATATATAGTTGCTTAGAAAACCCGAAAACTATTTTTTAGATAAAAAATGTTTTAACTCTCGAATATGCTCGCAATTTTTAGATTGGCAGGTTATACACCAATATTCAGCACCTGGTAATTCATATATTTCATAATCATTTAAGTATTTTTTAAAATGTATTTTATATGTTTTAGAACCATATTTATCCTTATTTTCAACAAAACTATTTATATTTTTGTTTTTTATATTATGATCCTTATTTTGTATGTTTAATTCATATTTAATCTCTTTTTTATTGATTATTTCTGATAATATATCCATATATTTTTTATTTATATTATATACTTTCGTTTTGTTTTGCATATTGTAATAAACTACCTCAAAACTATTTAATAAACCTAAATATTGACATATGAAGCCTTTTGATAATTTTGTAACATCATGTATTTTAGATATGCTACTATTTTTATGGTTCAGTAAATATTTTATTAGTATATACCTTTGTTTCGTATTTATTTTTTTATCAATACTAGTTTTTATATCCATATTTATACCTATATATCTTATATATTTAATTAATAGTCTTTTCTTTAATTATCTATTCTTTGTACATATTATAATACGATAATTCATAATATTAAAATTATGATATTTTTATAATATAGTATTACGATAATAATTAAGTAATTATTGATTATTTTTTTAATTATCTATTTATTTCTGTTTATTCTATTAAATAAAATACATTATCAAATTTTTTATGTATTTATTATATAATATAATTTTATTTTTATAATTATTATATATATTCACATTTTTTATAGATTATTTCTTTTAAAATTCTGTTAAATATGGTTATTAACATTATCTTTATTCTAAATGAATATATTATATATTAGTATAGTAATAATTAAAAATATGTTTAATAAGTATTATAAAATATTCTTATAAATTTAATAAGTTTTTTGCAAAAAAACATTATATTCACAATATATTATAAAACTATCGTATTATTCACATTATACTATATTCTATATTATATAATATATTAATCTCTTTCGAAAATTCGAAACATATAAAAATATCCAATCTTATATATTATATTCTTATGAAAATACAATTATGAATATTGTGTATTGGTGATTTTATGATAGACCCTATAGAATTTATACACAATGCATCATCTATATCTAAAAAATCAATGAATAGATTGAAATTAAAATCTAATCCATTCTCTGAAAAGCCCATACGTGGAAATACTAAATTTTTTGTGGGGAGAAATTCTGAATTATCAGAAATAGCGGATATTCTAGGTGCAGCTCAATACGGTAGTGTAGCTAATGCAGCAATAGTAGGTACTAAAGGTATTGGTAAAAGTTCTATATTGAATATTTTATATTATGCAGCAAAAAGGCATGGACATTGGATTGTGCAATTAGAAGCTTCTCAGGTAACTGCAAGACAATTTTTAATTCAATTGATGCATAGTATTATTGGAGATAACTTATTTTCCGTAGATGGTACATTATCTACAAACTATATGGAACATTCTAAAAAAATAATAGAGATATACAGACGTTTAAACACATACAGTGATAAAACACCTGTGCATTACCCTCGTGAAAAAATTGAAAGGGATTTGAAATATTTATTACATAATGTTAAAGAAGAAGGCAAATTATGTGTGATATTAGTTGATGAAGCGGATCAATTTGCAAAAAGAAGTTGTTTAGGATTGTTGCAATTTTTCCATTCATTCTTATATGAGGACGACATATTAGCATTTTTTGCAGGGCCTCCAACTATGATGGAAGATTTAACCAAAATTTCACCTGCAATACGTGATCGTATTCCTAAGGTCATAAATATGCCACCTTTAGATAAGGCAGAGGCACATGATTTAATATTAAGGCGTTTGGAGGATGCACATACTAGTGGAGCTTCAGAATATGATCCTTTCACACCTGAAAGTATTGAAAAAATAATTGAAGAATGCGATGGTATCCCAAGACGTATTATAATGACATGTTCTGAGGCAATATCTATTGGTTTAAAAAATAGTTCAACAACCGTGGATGAAGCAATGGTAGAATCTGCTTTAAAAAAGTTAGGTATTAGTGTTGGTCACCAGATATTGAATCACTTAACACCTGCCCAATCTAAAATTGTGAGGGCTATGGCTGATTTAGGGGGTAGCTCTACAGTTACGGAACTTTCAGGGGTTTTAAATAACTCACCTGGGACTATAGGTACTCATTTATCTGATATTTATGAAATGGGGTATGTATATAAAGAAAGAGATGGCTATAATGTATATTATACATTGTCTAAGGAATTAAAAGATGTTTTAATTACTGAAAAAGATGATTAATTGTAATATGCTTCTTTTTTTATTTTTTATAATAATTCCATATTTTATATTTTTATAAAAATAATCTTAATATCAAAGAGTATGTTTTATATTTGATAGCGTATAATATTTTAAATAATATTTTACATTTAGTCGGTGATTATATGTTATGTGACGTTCAATCTAAAGAACCAGACATTAAAGTTTCACTTACTCGAGTAGGTGTTACTAATTTAAAGAAATTAGTTAAAATAAAAAGAGATCCTTCAAAGAGAGATGTGGTATTAGTACCTACTTTTGAAGTTTTTGTAGATTTACCATCTAATCAAAAAGGGATACATATGTCTAGAAGCCCTGAAGTAATTGGGGAAGTTATTGAAAGAATACTATCTGAAGAAGAAATTTATGGTGTCGAGGACTTATGTATTGAAATTGTAAAGCGCTTATTTGAAAAGCACGAATATGCAAATAGGGCTGAGGTTTTTTTAGTCAGTGATGATTATATTATGGAAGAAAAATCACCTGTTACACATAAGAAATCTCAAGAAGTATGTAAAATAATGGCTCGTGCATACGGCGTTAAAGAAGAAGACAAATTAATTATGAAGAAAATGGTTGGTGCTGAAGTTGTTGGTATTACCGCATGCCCTTGTGCACAGGATTTATTAACTCAAAATGCAGTAAATGAACTCAAAAACAATGGATTCAATGACGAAGAGATTGTTAAAATCTTAAATTCTGTTACAATTGCTACTCACAATCAAAGAGGTATTGGAACTATTATGGTAGAAGTGCCTGATAATTATGAAATAGGTATTTCTAAAATAATAGATATTATAAAATCTTCAATGAGTGGTGAGGTTTATGAGCTCTTAAAAAGAAGTGATGAAGCTCATGTGGTTCAATCCGCTCATAAAAATCCAAAATTTGTAGAAGATTGTGCTAGGGAAATGATAAAAAGAGTTGTGGAAGAGTTCACTGAATTACCTGATAATGCAGAAATATTAATAAGACAAGTTAATAAAGAAAGTATTCATAGACATGATGCTTTTGCAGAACGATTTTCCACTATGGAAGAGTTGAGAAATGAATTGATTTAATAAATTATTATAATTTTTAAACTATCATTCTCTTTTTAAATTAATTGTTTTTATTTATATTTTTAATATTTTCTTTAATAAATTATTAATATGATTACGGACATATATTTTGTTTACAAGAATAACGAATTTTATAAAATCGTAATTATTATGGTAATAAAATATGACTAAAATATTAGTAGTCGGTGTAAATACACGACCCGTAGTTAATTCTTTTAAAAAAATGGGTTTCGAAGTTTATTCTGTATCCTATTATAACCCAATTGATAGTTATTCCGATAAATCTGAATATTTAGTAAATGATATGCAACATGGTAATTTTTACAGTAATTATTCTGAAGATAAATTATTAAGTCTTGCTAGTAATTATGAGGATTTAGTGGATAATTATGTCATATGTTCAGGGATTTTTGAATCGGAAAATTCCAAAATTCCAAGCTGGGATACTATAGGTAACTCACCTAAAAAAATAAATGAAATAAGTAACAAATATAATATTACAAAAACTCTTCAAAATTTAGGGTATAAAACACCTGCATCTAAAAAAATAAATAACAAATATCAGCTTGAAAAATTCATAGAAGAATTTGGTGAAGTTATATTGAAGCCAATATATGGCTGTGGCGGTGTTGGGGTAATATATATAAATAATAAAATGCTAAATATAGAATTCGATTTATTAAATAGGTTGGATGTTAAATATCCTATATTAGCTCAAGAGTATATTAATTCAGAATCATATAGTGTATCATATATAAATTCTACTTATTTGGCCTTTAATAAGCAAATAATTTCAAGAAGTGATTTTGGAAATATGTATGTTGGGAATATTACACCTTACAATCCAGAATTTATTTCAAAAGGATTTGAAACACAAATTACTGAATTTTCCGAATTAATTGAAGTACTTGATTTAAAAGGTATGAATGGTTTTGATTTCATGGTTAAAGATGGTCAACCCTATATTATTGATGTAAATCCTAGAATTCTAGGCACTTATGAAACTTTGGAATTATCTTGTAATTATAATTTAGCAAAAGTTTTATTGGGTGCTAAATGTCCAAAAATGAAAGAAGTTTATCATAAGAGAATATTATTTGCTAATGAAGATTTCATATTTGATAAAGGTATTTTTAAAAAATTCTGTACTAATATTGACGATTATATTAAGGATTTACCGATGAATGGAGCACGTATTTCTAAAAACGAACCAATATGTACATTAATCTATCCTAAGGCAGATAAGGATTTAATTTCAGATGTTATTATTTAGAGGTGTATTTAATGAAATATGATAAAGATGATATGTATGTTATGTTAGAAAACCCATTAGTCCAACAGGTACTTTTTGAAGTAATGGACGAAGATATGATGGGTTTTGATGTATTATCTATTTTAATAGATTTGGGGGAAGTTACGGATGACGAAATATCCCGACAATTAGATGTAAAATTAAACAATATTCGTAAAATATTATATAGATTGTATGAAGCAAGATTGGTAAACTACAATAGGGAGAAAGACGAAGAAACAAACTGGTATACATACACCTGGATGCCTGCATTGGAGAAATTGCCTGGGTTGGTTAAGAAAAAAATGGAAAAATTAATTTCTACTTTAAAAGATCAATTATCTATGGAAGAGGATAATTTATTTTTCTATTGTCAAGAATGTGAAATAAAATTTACATTTGAAGATGCAATGGATAATTGTTTCAAATGTCCACAATGTGACGGTACTTTATATGAATATGATAATAATGAAGATATCTCAAATATTAAAAACCAGATAAATTATTTGGAAAAAGAATATACTTTGAACTCGTTATTTAGCTAATTATATAAAATGTGTTTAATTAAATTATATCATCTTTATTTATTTTACAAATTTTAATATTATCTATTTTGTGTTAATGTGATTATATGAAAAATTGTTTTGAAAAATATATCGAATCCAATAAAAATTCTAAACCAGAAATTGTTTCTTTTTTAATAAAATCTATCTCAGAAAATCCAGAGCTTAGAGAAACATATGTTATTATTTTTGAACAATCTGATTTTATTAAATATTTAACTATATTATCAAAAAATTGTCCGGACAATGTAATATGTCATTGTATAGCAGTTTCGGCATATGCTTATGATTTTACAAAAACCTTAAAAGATAATCATAATCTAGATTTGAATGTAATAATATTAGGTGGTTTATTACATGATATAGGGCGTTGTAAATCACATGATATCGATCATGGCATTATTGGTGCAGGAATACTCAAAGCCATGGGGTTACCAAAACTAGCTAACATCGCAGAAACACACATTGGCGCAGGTATCACATTGGAAGAATCAAAAGTATTGAATTTACCTATTAAAAATTATATCCCTATAACTTTGGAAGAAAAAATTATCGCAAATGTTGATAATTTAATTTTTGGGACAAAAAGAGTTTCTATTGATGAAGTAGTTCTTAAATTTAAAAAAAGAGATTGTTCGGAAGATGTAATAAAAAGAATTTTGAATTTATATAATGAATTAAATAAATTAAGAAATTAGAATTATTTTAAAAATATTTTTGTTATTCACTATTTATTCATTACTTCTTTTATTATGTAAATATAATTATTGATAAGTTATATACTACATAGAATGCTACGATACCTAATGTCATACATACTGTAGACATTATAATCATTCTATTAAGTTTTATACCAAACATAGGAACTGCAACTAAAAATCCAAATATTCCAGTACCTATCTGTATAATTTCAATAGTTCTTGAAATCTGTTCTGGATGTACCGCAGTGGCTGTAGATGATATTGCAGAGATTAAGTTTAAAAAACTACCCACTAAGCCTGCAGTAGCTGGTATCATAATACATAATATGATAATACCTACAGATAAACCATTCGAAGCAACGCTTAACAATTGGTTTTTTAAATTAGTTAAGTCTTCCAATGTTTTAGCTAATGTACTCAAACTTTCTGCTAAATTACCGCCATATTTCCTATTTTCGATAATTAATCTACCCAATTGTTTAAATAATTTAGAGTCAAGTGAGTTTGAAACTATCAATACTGAATCTTCGAAACTTAGTTTTCTTTCACTCATTAATAATATTATTTTTGAGAATGCAATATTAACTTCTTTAATATCACTGTTTATGATTTCATTAATTGATTCTATAACAGAACGACCAGAATTTAATGATAAAACCATAATATATAGTGCTTTTGGTAAATTTTTTTCAAATTTGTCTATTTTATTTTCATAAAGTATTGATGGGATAACCATTAGGCTAAATAAATACATGAATGTTAATATTAGCGTACTTTTAATGGAAAAATTTAGAAATATTTTAAAAATTAATGGAACAAAGGACGTTAGTAATATGGCAATTAGGAAATTTTTTTCAGTGATGTTAAAACCTGATTTTTTTAGGATATATAAATTTCTTCGTACTGCATAATTATATAATTTTTCAAAATCCATATTACCCCTCATTCTATTTTCATCTTTATAAATATCCCGAATACGATAGTTGATAAAGGTCCTATTTTAAATAAAACTAATTCTACGGCGTTTATAACTCCTTCATAACCTTGTTGGCCACCTAATGAAGCTTGCAATAAACCTGCAAATGGTAATATTAAACCTGCACCAAATACTAAGTTTCCTAAGTTTCCTATTTGGAATTTTGCAGAATCTATTTTGGACATTGAGGATCTTACAATATCAGTATATAAATTTTCCAATAATAGCTGGGTTCCCCCTTTACTAGAGGATATTATAAGTTGAGAGTATAATTCTTTCATTAGATTTACTTTGGTTCTAGTCCTGGCTCTTTCAAGAGCTCCTTCAAAACTATACCCGCCATTGTCAATATCTTTTATAATATTCCTAAATTCATAAGATGGAATACCATATTCTGGGTTATCTGCAATATTTTTAATAGATTCTTGCACTGAAGCGCCCGAATTTAGCATTGAAATAATATGCAATAGAGTCATTAATATTTGAATTTTAATTTCCCCTTTAAATAAAGTTAATTTAATTTTTGGATAAAATATACTACCTAACATAATTATTATAAAAAATGTGAGGCCATTTAGAACGCCGCCTATAAAGTTTCCAAAAACCGTTTCAAATACGATTAAAAATACTGAAACTATTATCGAGGTCATAATTGCTTTTAAAAAATATAATCTTTCGTCGCCAATACCTGCATATTGGTAATCACGACGAGATGGGAAAATCGATGTTTTAGTTACAAAGTCACTAAAAGAACTAGCATAAGCACCCATGACCCCTTGACTAGGTTTATCATATAGTAACTCATCTAAATTAATATCTAAATCACTAGAATCTTCTTCAATATATGCTTCATAAAATTGAATTTCATCATCATCTTTTTTGGTATTTTCGAATATTTTTTTCAGATATTCTGACCTTTGAAGGGCATATTTATTTTTTTTAGAATTGTAATTAAATATGTAATAAATCATATCTTTTATTTCATTTATTAATCCGGTTTCCTTTCGTTCTGAAACTGTCTTTTTTTTCATAATATACCTTATATCATTTTTAAGATAGATTCTGGATTTTCTTGATACCTTCTTACAATTTCACTAACTTTTTTAATGTCGGTTATGTCGTTATTAGACATGTAGTCTAATACTCTTTTCCTGTTCGCCCTATCTACCAATAGTTCATCTCTCGTTATTCCTGTTATTTTACAAACTTCATCTTCCCACATACAAATACCTACTTTCTCAATTCCGTCAGTGGCACCGTTATATTTGTATAATTCTGTTTTGGTGATTTCATCACCCTGTCCGCCGACTTCTACGACACCAAGTATTCTTCGCACTGTTTTTTTATTTCTTTTTATACGTTGCTGATTTATTATGAAGTTTATGGATGATAGCATTATTTTTGGAACATTCATGGGTGGATTTATTAATCTAATCATTGCTTCGTCGGCACTGTTGGCGTGCAAAGTACCCGAACAACCGTCGTGACCGGTGTTCATAGCTACGAGTAAGGAATGGGCTTCTGCACCCCTAACTTCACCAACATAGATACGATCTGGTCTCATCCTTAATGAGTTTTTAATTAAATCATCCATTGTTATTTCATAATTATCAATACCTGGTCTCCCGGGTCTTGTAATCATTTTTATTGTATGATCTAAAGGTATTTGCAATTCTGGCGTATCTTCTATCGTAATTAATCTATCATTATACATTGAAAACATAGAAACTACGTTAAGTGTTGTGGTTTTACCAGAGCCTGTACCGCCTACAATTAAGGTATTTGCAGGTTTTGCACCAAAATATCCTTCAACCGCTTGCCAAATAAATGCTCCTAATTCTGAATCTATTGTATTATATTTAATTAAATTAACAATAGTTAGTGGATTCTTACTAAATTTACGAATAGTTAATGTATTACCCATTGTAGTTATATCGGAAGTAGTAGCATTTACCCTGCTCCCATCGGGTAAATAAGCATCTAACATCGGTATCCTAGAATCTATATTCCTACCAGCTAAATAAGCAATACTATCAATTACTCGGGCTAGTTCTGATTTATCCAGTACAATATTTGTTTTACACATTTGATATTTTCTATGGAATATATATACTGGTATATCTACCCCATTTATCATTATCTCTTCCAATTCTGGGTCATTTATTAATATTTCTATTAAACCTAATTTTCCAATTATTAAGTAAAAATATTGGGATATATAATGTATTTCAATATCTTTTATTTTTATATTATTTTTTAGAAAATAATTTTTTAAATAACCCTGTATCTGACCTATGCTATTTAATTCACTATCTGATAATTCAGTTTTTAATTCTTTAAGCATATCAGGAGTTAATTTTGATAGTGCAGAGTTTATATAATTTATATTAGAGATGTTGTACTTTTTAATTCCTTCTTTTTTTTCTATCGATATGTTAAAATCTAATTTATCAATATTTATCAAATATTTATCAAGTAAGCTAGATTTTAAATCGTCAATTGGGTTAAGTTTATTTAACCTGCTTGTATTTTTTTCACTAATTTTAATTCTATTGTTTGTACTATTTGTACTATTTGGACGAGGTTCAAATTTTTCTATATTGTTGTCTTCAAATTTTTTATTTTCTTTTTTTTGAATCCTATCAAAAAGCCCCATTTTTTCACCCTTATTGGGTTATAATGTAACGTCGATATCTAAATGTTCTGTTAGTTCTTTGTATCTATTTCTTATGGTAACTTCAGTTACTCCTGCTACATCGGCAACTTCTCTCTGAGTTCTTCTAGTACCTTGCAAAACACTTGCAATATAGATTGCTGCTGCAGCTACTCCTGTAGGTCCTCTACCACTAGTTAATCCTTTCTTACCAGCATCTTTTAATATAGATATGGCTTTTGATTCTACTTCTCCAGGTAATTTAAGCTCTGAAGCGAATCTTGGTACATAATCCACAGGATTTGTTGGTGCTAATCTAATATTCAATTCTCTAGATATGAATCTGTAGGTTCTACCTATTTCTTTTCTATCTACTCTCGATACTTCAGCTATTTCATCTAAAGTTCTAGGTACTTTACATCTCCTACATGCTGCATATAGTGCTGCTGCAGCTACCCCTTCAATACTTCTTCCTCTAATTAATCCTTTTTCAACAGCTCCTCTATACAATACTGCGGCATTTTCCCTTACGTTTCTTGGCAATCCTAGTTTTGAAGCGATTCTATCTAATTCAGATAATGCAAATGCTAAGTTTCTTTCTGAAGCGTCTGAAACTCTAATTCTTCTTTGCCATTTCCTTAATCTGTATAACTGTGCTCTTTTATCTGCGGAAATATCTTTACCATAGCTATCTTTGTTTCTCCAGTCTATAACGGTTGATAAACCTTTATCGTGGATAGTATAGGTCATAGGAGCCCCTACCCTACTTCTTTTAACACGTTGTTCATGGTCGAAGGCTCTCCATTCTGGCCCTACATCAAATAGATTTTGCTGTAAAACACAACCGCAAACTTCACAAATTATTTCAGCTCTTTCGTAATCCTTTATAATGTTTTTACTATTACATACGGGACAAATTAATTCTTCTTCTTTTTCAAGAATTACATTTTTATTTGAATAATCTTCGGGGTTTACAATAGATATTTTCTTTTGCTCGAGCCTTTTTTTACTTTGGGTTATAGATTCAGTTTTCATAATAACACCACTTAATTCTTACGGGCTTTCTTATTCCAGTATGTTTTTTTTGAGTTATTTTTAGGTTTTATTGATACGTATTTATTTTTCAATGCTAACTCAGCTTTTGCATCATCATCAGGTATTATTTTAACATAGGGTCGAGTTATAGGGCCAAATATGTCATATATGATGCCAATTTTCAAAAATTTTTTATTTTCTGTTATTCCCACTATCGATCCGATAGGAATCTGATTTTTACCAAGGCCTATTAATTTTCCTTTAGGTGTTTCATGCAGAAGTTCTATTTTTTCCAAAAATATTCCTCCAAAATAACCATTCATATATTTAATTTATTAAATTAATAAGTATTTTATTTAATTAATAATATATAGTTTGTACCTATTAATATATATATGTTTCGAAAACTTTATATAGAATATTAATGAAGCATTAAGGATTATATTAAGTTTTTTAAACTACATTATCAAAAGGTTTGGTATTATTATGTTATTTTATAATAGGGATATACAAAACAAGTAGATGTTTGATTAAAGGTGGAAATGTCCTTAAAAATAGTATTAAATTAATATTATCATATTTATTAATTTAACTTTACATTATTTTTTATATTATTTTACACATATAGTATGCTATTATTGAATTAATATTATATTGTATGTTTATACTCACATATTGGAATTTATGTATTAAGGGATAATAATATATAGGTGGTAATAGATGAATAATTATGATATTGAATATAGAAAACTAGAACACTTAATAGTTTGTGAACATTGTAATGTAGAATATAAAAAAGGAACTCTCTTAAATAATGTGGAATTAGTTCATAATGGAGTATCTAAAAGCTCACTAGATGATTTGGATACGTCCATAGAGTTATTTGGAAAAAAATTAGATGCACCGATTATAGTCGCCGGAATAACCGGTGGGCATGCAGTTGCAAAAGAAGTTAATAAAAACATTGCAATCGCAGTCGAAGAAATGAATTTAGGTATGGGATTAGGCTCTCAAAGAGCTGCTATCGCTAAAAAAGGATTGGAAGATACTTATTCGGTAGTTAGGGACTATACTTCTTCACTTGTTATTGGAAATTTGGGTGCAGTTAATTTTACGAAGGATAATTGGAATTATGAGACTGTAAAAAAAGCAGTAGATATAATAGATGCAGATGCAATGGCCATACATTTTAATCCTCTTCAGGAGGCAATACAACCCGAAGGGGATACGGATTTTAGGAATTTGGACTATTTATCTGATGTAATCAAAGATTATAAAAAATATTTTGGAAATATGCCTTTCATTGCAAAGCAAGTTGGCGAAGGGTTTTGTCAAAAAGATGGATTATATCTGAATAAATTAGGATTTGATGCCATAGATGTAGGTGGAAGTGGTGGTACTTCATGGTCTGCAGTTGAATATTATCGGGTAAAGGATTATGAACATAAAAAATTGTCTGAAAAATATTTAGAGTGGGGAATTCCTACCGCAGCTTCGATATTGGATGTTAGAAAATCATTTTCTAAACCATTAATAGCCACAGGCGGAATTAGATCTGGTATAGATATAGCAAAATCTTTGGCTTTAGGTGCAAACTGTTGTGGTATTGCGCTACCAGTTTTAAAAGCAGCGATGAAATCCCCTGAAGAAGTTATTAAATTATTTGAAAGTTTAATTAAGGAACTTAAAATAACTATGTTCTTAACAGGATGTAATAACATAAATGAATTAAATTCCGCAAGATATATTATAAACGGAGAGTTAAAAAATTGGATTAATTAATAAGACTAATTAATAATTATCCATTTATCAAATAAAGTTAAAATTAGTAACATTGATAACAAATAATTCTATAATTAATATTGTATTGATTATTATGAATTTTATATATTTTCATATTCATGATTATATCATACAACAATCACATGTTCACTGCTATATATTAGTGTCTCAAAGGATGTGATATTTTGCAATTGGAAGTAGTTGCCATAGGAGGCTATGAGGAAGTCGGTAGAAATATGACCGCAGTTAATATTGACGGAGAAATTATAATATTTGACATGGGTATTAGGTTAGATAGGATAATGATTCATGAAGATACCGATATTTCAAAGATGCATAGCTTAAATTTAATTGAAATGGGTGTTATACCTGACGATACTGTAATGAAAAATATAGAAGGGGAAGTTAAGGCAATAGTATTAACTCACGGGCATTTGGATCACATAGGTGCAGTAACTAAATTAGCACATAGATATAACGCTCCAGTTATCGGTACGCCATACACCTTGGAATTAGTTAAAAGAGAAATATTAAGTGAAAAAAAATTCGATGTTAGAAATCCATTAATCACATTGGAAAATGGTAATAAATTAGAAATTACACCTAATATAACATTGGAATTTGTAAAAGTAACTCACAGTATACCTGATTCAACAATGGCAGTATTACACACACCATATGGTGCAGTAGTATATGCTAATGACTTTAAATTTGATAATTTCCCAGTTGTTGGAGAAAAACCAGATTACAAAGCTATTAAAAAAGTTGGAAAACAAGGCGTAGTTGCAATGATTTCCGAAAGTACCCGTGTAGGATACGAGGGAAAAACTCCTTCTGAAGGTGTTGCAGCTAGTTTATTGAAGAATGACTTATTAGGTACTGATAATGATAAAAATGCAGTCGTTGTAACTACATTTTCTTCACACATTGCTAGGATTAAATCCATAACTGATGCAGCAGTTAAAATGGGTAGAACGCCTGTTTTAGTGGGTAGATCAATGGCAAAATATTGTGGTATCGCTCAAGATATTGGTATTGTAAAATTCCCAAAGGAAACTAAAATATGTTGGGATCCTTCCTCAATAGATAAGACTTTCAACACAATCATGAAAGAAGGTAAAGAAAATTATTTAATGATTGTAACCGGCCACCAAGGTGAAGAAGGTGCGGTTTTATCAAGAATGGTTACTAACAAAACACCTTTTAAATTTGAAAAATATGACCAAGTTGTATTTTCAGCAGATGTGATTCCTAACCCTATGAATTCAGCACAAAGGTACCTTTTAGAGGCTCGTTTGAAACTTTTAGGCGTTAGACTTTTCAAAGGTGCACACGTATCTGGTCACGCTGCTAAAGAAGATCACAGGGATATATTAAGATGGTTAAATCCAGAACACTTGATTCCATCACACGGTGACTTCAACTTGACTTCTGAATATGCTAAATTAGCTGAAGAAGAAGGTTATAGATTAGGTGACGATGTTCACTTACTTAGAAATGGTCAAAGTTTGAAATTTGAAAGAGTAATTTAATTATTTCATTAATACCATTTTATATGTTAGTTAAAATATTTAATTAATAAAATAATATTTTAATTAATTTTATTTCATATTTGATATTATTATATTGTTTGTAAAGATTATACTTTGTTTAGGTTTATACGAATCATTTATCACATTGTTTAATAATATTAATAAGATATTCTTCTTATTAGAGGTGCAATATGTTTAATGAAGAAATTTTAAATAATATGTCTAAAGAGCTTGAAAAATATTTTGAAAAGGATTCTAATTTATATAATGCGTCAAAACACTTATTGTTAGCAGGCGGTAAGAGAATAAGACCTTATTTATCAATAATGGCTTATAATCTTAAAAAAGATGACCTCGAAACCATAATGGCTCCCGCTTTATCCGTAGAGTTAATTCATAACTATACGTTGGTGCATGATGATATAATGGACAATGATGACGAACGTAGGGGTAAGCCTACAGTTCATAAGGTTTATGGTGAGCCTATTGCAATATTGGCAGGCGATTTATTATACGCAAAGGCATTTGAAGCTTTATCTACTATTGAAGATAGTGTAAAAGCCCATAAGGTTTTAAAAGTGTTATCAAAGGCATGTGTTGAAGTTTGCGAAGGTCAAACTGATGACATGGAATTTGAAGATAAATTCCCATCAATGGACCAATATGTGGATATGATATCCAAAAAAACAGGTGCTTTAATTGAGGCGCCTATTTTAATCGGTGCAATAATGGCAGATTGTACAGAGGAAGAAACAGAAGCTCTCTATCAATACTCTAAAAGAATTGGTATTAACTTCCAAATCCAAGATGATATTTTGGATTTAATAGGGGATCAAAAAACAATTGGAAAACCAGTGGGTAGTGATATATTAAGTGGTAAGAAAACCATGATGGTAATTCATGCCTTAGATACGCTTTCAGAGGATAATAAAGAAAGATTATTGCAAATATTAGGTAATGAAAGTGCAACTAGTGAAGAAGTAGCTGAAGCAATTAATATATTAGGTAATTCAATAAATTATGCTAAAAATTTAATGAATGAATCAACAGTTGAAGCTAAAGAATTCTTAAAGATATTTGACGAAGATAAAAGAAAACCTTTGGAAGATATTGCAGATTTCATCGTTTCAAGAATTAAATAGGGTTATTTTATAAATAATTTAAAATTAGCTCTTTTAATATTATTTATTTTTAAAATATATTTGGTATAATATCTTGTTTTAATTAATTTAATTATTTATTTTATTTATTTTTTATAAAACTTATAATGTGATAAATGTGAAAATTTCTAAAATATATGTTGAAAATGAAGTAACTGAGAAGAATAAGTCTGAAGAAAAAATAGCCATATCTGAAAATCAAATTATATTTTTAAATGCTGACGAAGATATTAGTAATTATGAAAATGATTATAAAATATTCTATAAAGTTAGATATGATGATATAAGAGAGTATATAGGCGATGACGTTTTAAAAAAAGATGTATTCGTGAAATATCCTGGAAATCATACTTTTACACACATTAAGGCAGGAACTTTTGTGACTTGTGTTGTAGCAGACTCTAAAACTACCTATCCTGTATTAGAAGCAGGTAGTACTATACTGCAAGATGGTATATTGGCAACATTAAAAAGTAAAAAAGGCGTTATTAGATATTTAAAAAGTCCAGTTTCGGGAACTTTATTTTTTATGAATGAATTATTCGAAGGCGATAGAAGTATCTATATTTTCGCAATTGTGGAAAATTCTGAAAATTTATGAATTAAAATATAATATTTAATATTAATTTTATTTTTCAATTTTTGTTGCATTGTATTGGTGAGTCCAAGAACCGCTAATTTGCCCTTTTTTTGCCATACTACCCAATATTTTAATAGTTTCTCTATCTAATTCTGTAGGCTTTTCATTTTCAAAATAAGTTCCAGGTAATGGCATAAAATAATGTGCATGAACTTTTCCATTCTTTTTTATAATGTATTTCATTAATTCAATACTTCTTATTCTATTTTCCATAGTTTCATTAGGGAATCCAAAAATAAAGTCTACTTTAGGCATTAATTTATTTTTTTTACATAAGTCAACTGCATTTATTACATCATTTGCCGTATGACCCCTCCGGATATAATTTAACATTTCTTCGCAACCACTTTGGGCTCCAAAGTGCAGATATTTATTGTCGCAATAAGTTACTATTAAATTCAAAGTATCCTCACTGATAAATTCAGGCCGTACTTCTGATGGAAATGTGCCCAAAAATAAACGTTCTTTATATATGGAAAGTTTTTTTAATAGTTCTTCTAGTTTTTCAAGATTTGGTTTAGTTGCGTATTTAGAGCCATAAGATAGTGCATTTGGCGTTACAAATCTTATATCCTTCATATTTTTTACAATCTTGATGATATCTTCAATAGATCTATGTCTTATCTTTTTTCCAAATATTTGAGGGGTTTGGCAAAATCTACAGTTGTAAGGACAACCTCTAGTTATTTCAATTGGTGCTAAGGGATATATTTCATCATAGCCTTTGAAAGAATCGATAGGCATACCTTTGATAATATTGTTTTCAATATATTGATTGTTATTGATTTTATTTATTAAATCAGGTAATGTTATTTCACCTTCTCCGATAAGAACATAATCAAAGCCCATTTTTAAAGTATCTTCTGGAGCACCTGACGCATGTGCCCCTCCTGCTATTAATATCAAATTTTTAAAGTTATTTCTTAAAATATTTATTTCCTTCAACACTTCCGGTTGCTGTAGCGTCATAAATGAATAAATTATTATATTTTTTGAATTTATCACTTTAAAACAACATGATTTGTTTTTTTCACTTTCATTTCTTTTTAAAGTATATATTAATTCATCTAAATTATTGAATAATATTCCTTTTGTTAATGGATACAATTTAGAAATACTATATTTATTTTTTGAAGTTAGTCGATATCCAATCATAAACTTAAATAACCAGAAATACTATATAAATTAGATGGATTTTAGGATAGAGGTGTAATATTGAAAAAAAGACCATCACTATGTATAAAAATACATTACCCTGGAAGCGTTTTAGAAGGCGAATTTGATTTTGAAGCAGTAGTTAACCTTAAAGATAAGTATTTAAAATATTTGGATACTGGAAAGCATAAAGGAACTGTTTTATTCAACGAAGATACTAAAAAATTTGTCATTGTTAACTTTAGGGAGATATGTGCCATAGAAGTTGATAAAACTTTAATTTTCATGGACGAATATGAAAGAGAATGGGATAAAGTTTCAAGATTTAAATATAATTTATAATTGTATCTATGAATTATATCTGTAATTTTATGAATTTATGGCTAAATATTTATACTATATATTATCTATATCTCAATAACTAATATTTTTAAAATTCACACATATGGTGTAATTATGGCAAAAATAGCAAAAAATGCGACGATAATTGGTAAAGTCGTTTTTGAAGAGAATGTAAATGTATGGTATGGTGCGGTTATTCGTGCAGATATGAATACAATTTCTATTAAAAAGAATTCAAATATCCAAGATAACTGTGTTGTACACTGTTCTAAAGATCACCCTACGATAATTGGCGAAGGCGTTTCAATAGGTCACTGTGCAGTAATTCACGGATGCGATATCGGTAATAATGTATTAGTGGGAATGAATTCTACAATTTTAAACGGTGCTAAAATCGGAGATAATTGTATTATAGGTGCAAACGCTTTGGTTCCTCAAAATAAAGAAATACCCGCTAATAGTTTAGTAATGGGCGTTCCTGCAAAAGTTATTAGGTCATTAACTGAAGAAGAAGTATTATCTATTAAGAAAAATGCTGAACAATATCTTGAAATATCAAAAGAATTATAATTATAAAAACTGTTTAATTGTAAATATATAGTCATATAAATTTTATAAATTAAATTTTTATACATAACATTGTAATACATCTTTATACTATAAAATTATAAATGATTTAAGGTGGTATCATGGATAAAATTAGCATTGGAATGGTAATAGCTGAATTTAATAGAGATATTACATTTATGATGGAAAAACTAGCGGAAGAGCATGCAGACTTTTTAGGTGCCGATATAAAATATAAAATAATGGTTCCTGGAGCATATGACATGCCTATAGCAATACAACAAATGCTCGAAAAAGATGATGTAGATGCAGTTGTTACAATTGGCTGTGTTATTGAAGGAGATACTGAACACGATGAAATAGTTGTTCAGAATGCCGCAAGAAAAATCACTGATTTATCATTAGATTATAAAAAGCCTGTAGCTTTAGGTATATCCGGACCTGGAATGACAAGATTACAAGCTGAAGAAAGAATTGATTACGGTAAAAGAGCAGTTGAGTCTGCAGTTAAAATGGTTAAAAGACTTAAAAATTTATAATTTTATAATTTTAACAAAATAGTCTAATTTACCCAATATTATTTTTTTATTTTTTTTATTTTTATCATTCACTTATAAAAAGTATTAAATAAATTGTTTTAATATATGGAAGTATATTTTATTTTTAAATTTATCAAATTGGTGTAATTATGGAATCAAATCAAAATATTATAAAAGAAGTTTATAGTGTAATCCAAAGTAGAATGTCCGAAAAACCTGAAGGTTCTTATGTAGTTAGTTTAGCAACAGATAGTAAAAAGAGTTCCATTAATAAAATATGTGAAAAAATTGGTGAGGAATCCGCAGAAGTTATATTAGCTGCCAAAGATGGAGAAAAATCAGAAATAATATACGAATCCGCAGATTTAATATTTCACACCCTAGTTTTACTTTCTAAATATGAAATATCTTACGAAGAACTTGAAGAAGAGTTTAAGAAAAGAATGAAGTAATATTAAATTTTTATATTTTTTTATAATTTTATAATTTTATATTTTTTATTTATAACCTATAATTCGGTTAATTTTGGGTAGATTGTACCTTCTATTAAGTTTAAGATGTCTGTTCGTGTTAACATGCCTACGATATTTTCATCGTCGTCTACGATAACTAATCTACCGATATTTTCAGTCTCCATTTTAACTAAAGCATCGTATATTTTTTCGTACTGGTTAATGGTCCATATATCTTTAGTCATTATTGTATCTATTCTTTCATTTTCTTTATTTTCCACTAATGCTTTTGCAATATCATGTAAACTAACGATACCTTTTAATTCTCCATCATGCAATATTGGTATTCCACTAATACTATTTTCAGATAGTAATTTGGCGGCATCTCGTACTGTTTTTCCAGAATCCATGATTATTAGGTTTTCTTTTAATCCAATACTTCCCACATCGATATTTGGAACGCTAATTACGCCTAAAACATCTATTAGTAAAATATGGTTTATATCGTCTCTTCCTACGATATTACCCATAATTACAATTTTATTATGTAGTGTGGGTCCTACTCGAACTAAATCTCCTTCTGAGAATTGTTTGGTATCCCCATTTATATATATTTTAGAGGAGCAGGATTTTTCCTGTGTTACTGTATCAAATATTATTTGAGTAACATTTACGTTTTTTATTTTTTTATTACCTTTATATATTGGAATCTTTATTTTTTCATCCAATTCTAATCCTAAAGACCTGTATGTATCACTTGTTGGTATGTAACCGCCTTTAGGACCCGGTACTCCATCAACTAACCCTAAAGCTCTTAAAGCTTGCATTTGATTCCTAATAGTACCTGGATTTCTACTTAAATTTTTGGCAATTTCTGTTCCTTTAACTGCCTTATTTTTTTGCTTATATATTAAAATTAATTCTTGTAATATTTCCTTTTGAACAATAGTAAGTTCCAATATTTCACCCTTATTTCTTAAACTATGAATATATGCTATATTATATTTATACTATTAAATATCTAAGATATCTAAATTTTTAAAATAATTATTAAATTTTATATTATGTATTTTAAAATTGTATGTCTTTATTAAATTATTTAATAAGTAATAAAATATGGGCTGTATAATATTAAAACTTTACTTATTAAATTTGAGCATTTATGTAAAAAATGTAAGTTATATGTAATATATTGTTTAATATTTTAATATTTTAAAAATCTAATGATATTACCGTGCAGTCTAGTTCTTTTAATTTATCCATAAACTTCTTTAGCCCGTAAACTTCGGTTCCGTAATGTGTCCCATCTATAACGCACAAATTTGATTCTTCAGCTAATATTTTAGAATGATGGGTCAAATCTCCAGATATATAAACGTCTGCAACTTTACTCACATATTCTATGCTTTTTTGAGATAGCCCATAACCTGATAAAACTGCTACTTTTAACCCGTTTTTCTCTCTGCTAGTTAAATTATTACAAAATACTATTTCAGGGCTTTTACATATATTTTGCTGAGTAATCGATATAATATCTTCAAAACTACCGTTAAAAGTTCCTAATCTACCAAGCCCATTTTCATATAAATTATTTACATCTTTTAAATTGAATAATTTTGCTAATTCATCATTTAATCCATCCTTACAGATATCTAAGTTGGTATGTGCGGAATACAATACTATATTATTACACATTAATATTTTTAATTTTTCATATAAAGGACCTTGGAAAGTCCTTACGGGGTCTTTCATGATAGGATGATGAGTAAATAAGAAATCTATATTATTTTCTAGTGCTTTTTCAATAACACTCAACGAAGGGTCTAATGCAATTCCTATTTTATTTATTTTTGAGTTTTTTGAGCCACAAACTTGTATTCCTATATTATCTCCAGGAATTGCTAATTCTTTAGGGGCATATTTTTCAATATGTTCTATAATTTCTGCTGCTGTAACCATTATTGCACCTTTATTAGTTTCTATTTTCTGCATAAGTTCCAGATATTAATTGTAATTCTTCAAAAGGGTATTTTTCAATATCTATTTTTTCAGCAATTATTCCAACGGTCTTTAATTTTGATATAGTTTTTTCTTCGTTAGTTAGGGAGGATTGTAATATTTTAACAGCCCCTCCTTTTTTTAAATATTTTGGAAGTTCATTTATAAATCTGTCTAAAACTATTCTACCGTTTAAACCGCCATCAAAAGCATAATTAAGATATTTTTCCAATTTTTCATCTTCTGAGGTTGGTAGATAAGGAGCATTAAATATAATAACATCAAATTTCTTAATTTTTGATTTTTCTATAGTATTAAATAAATCCCCATATATAAATCGGATATTTAACTTATCAGTTATTTTTATATCAAAATTTGATTTTAAATTATCATAAGCCGTTTTTATAGCATAAGGGTTTATATCAACACCTAATACATATTTAGCTCCATTTTTAAATGCACTCAATGCCTGTATGCCAGAACCTGTTCCAATATCTAAAACTGTTTTATTTTTAACATCTTTTAGATTTTTACACAATAATTCGCTATCTTCTGCAGGTATATAGACTTTAGGATGTGTTTTTATTTTTAAACCATTTACTTTTATAATTTCTATTCTGTTCATACTCTCATACAATTATTTTTTAAAGTTATATATTTTAATTTTTTTAATTTATTAAAATTTCCAAATTTCATCCCCTATATAATGTAAAGTAACTATTGCTTTTCCTTTTTTTGATTCAACCATAGTTTTTCCATCCATCAATGCAATACCTACGGATAATGGCTTTCCATGTGTTTCTTCAACAGTATATACTAAATTTCCTTCTTTTATCTCAGGATTAGCATCTATAATCCCCGGAGCCATAACATCTGCACCATTTGCTAAAAATTTAACTGCACCCTTATCAACTGTTACTTTTCCTTTTTCACTTTCTTTGGTTATTAAAAGCTTTAATGTAGGGATTATTTTATCATCCTTGCATATTGCGATAGGTGTTCCATTTAAAACTATTAAATCCATTTCATTTGTTATTATTTTCTCTAAAACCGATTTTTTATCAAATATATCTTCTGTATCGATTATATTGTTTAATTCTTCCTTAATTTGTTTTAATTCTTTCTTTTTTAACATGTATCTTCTTTTAATTTCCATGATATCACATAGGCGTATATTTAATTATTTTCTCTAATCATATATATCGTGTAGCCATATATAAAATATCTCTTATAATGTAAATTTAGGTAAAAAATAGCTATTTTTAAAATATTGTCTTAATTAATATTTTAATATTAAGTATATTGAAAAATTATCTATTAAAAAAAATATTTTTAAATTTATTTAATTATTTAATTATTTACTTATATAATTATTATTTAGCATTTTATTAGTTATTCAATTATATCGTATGTAGTACTTCTTTCTTTTGGAATCCTATTTATGGCCAATATGGAGTTTCTCAATTCATCTTTAGTCATAGAAACTTCGTCAGCACCTGCGGCTTCACTTACTTCATCACCCATTAAGGTACCACCAACATCATTTGCACCACATCTTAAACTAATCTGTGATAATTTTATGCCTAATTTTACCCAAGGGGCTTGTATATTTGGTATAGTATCTTTTAAAATTATTCTTGATAATGCGGTAATTAATAAATCATAATCTCCTGAAGCACCACTAGAAACAATTCCTGAAGTATATAATGGTGTATTTTTATGCAAGTAGGACATTGTTATTAATTCAGTAAAACCTTTAGTTTCTTCTTGAATTTCTTTTAATAAGAACAAATGGTCTACAATATGTTTTGGCTCTTCAACATGACCATACATTATAGTGGATGATGTTTTTATCCCTTGCTTGTGTAATTCTTTGATTACTTTTACCCAATCCTTAACAGATATTTTGTTTGGACATATTATTTTCCTTACATCATCGTTTAATATTTCAGCGGCAGCTCCTGGTACAGTATGCAATCCTGCTTCCTTTAATATTTTAATAGCTTCTTTAACATCAAGTCCTGCACTTTCTGCACCTACCAATATTTCAAATGGCGAATATGCGTGAGTGTCTATATACTCTGTCTTTTCAATAATTTGTTTAATTATATCGGCTTGCATATAAGTATCTATTTCCCTTACTACCCCACCCATAAGTGTTACTTCGGTAGCGCCGTTATTTTTGGCCCATAGGGCTTTTTCTGCTATTTCTGAAGGTTCCATATAATATTTATCCATAACTCCTTTTTCATGGGGAAATGCGCAAAATTTACAACCTGATTCACAAATATTTGTAAAATATATATTTGCATTATTTACGTAAGTTACTACATCACCGCAAATGTCTTTTCTTAAATCATCTGCTAGTTTTAAGGTATCAAAAAAGTTTTCGGGGTTTTCTAATAATTCTATCGCTTCTTTTTTTGATATGTCTTTTTCTTTAAAGATTTCATAATCCATGGGCTCACCAAGTATTTGAAAATTTTTTAAATATTTATTATATATTAAGCTATAAAATAGAGTTTTTTACAAATCTATTCATTGTATTGATTTTAGTTATTAACCTGTATGTTAGTCTATGTTTAAGTTTCTTATTACTATATATAATTTTCCATTATCGCCTATTTATTTCTAAAATTTAAATTAGTTTTTAAAATTAACTTTATTTAATGAATACTTTAATTAAAATTAAGTTAATTAGATTTTGAACAACTATAATTCGATTTTAATAAAAAAAGAATTTAAACTTAAATTATGCCAATAAATATTTTTTTTAACTATATAATACATAATAATATTTTAATTACCCATATTAAGTTATTTAATGAATAATTAGACTTTTTTGCTGGAAATTAGATAGTATATATAATTTTCTATTCATAATAAATAGAAAATGGATTATATTGCCAATTAGTAATAGTAATAATTGTTATATTAAAACTACGAATAGGAAGGTGTCAGAATGAAATTCGGTATTGAATTTGTTCCAAACGAACCAGTAACTAAGTTAAACTACTACGTAAAGTTAGCTGAAGACAACGGTTTTGAATTCTGTTGGATTACAGACCACTACAACAACAGAAACGTTTACATGACCTTAGGTGCAATCGCATCAGCAACAAATAAAATTAAAATCGGTCCTGGTGTTACAAACCCATACGTAAGAAGCCCAGCAATTGCAGCATCGGCAATGGCAACATTAGATGAATTATCTGGTGGAAGAGCTACATTCGGTATTGGCCCTGGTGACAAGGCTACATTCGATGCATTAGGTATTGAATGGACAAAACCTGTAGGAACCGTTAAAAAAGCAATCGCTGAAATGAGAGAATTGTTAGCAGGTAAAAGATTAGAATCTGGTGCTCAGTTAGCAGTTAAACCATCAACTGACGTACCTATATACTTAGGTGCACAAGGACCTAAAATGTTAGAAACAGCAGGTGCAATCGCTGATGGTGTTTTAATCAACGCTTCAAACCCTAAAGACTTCGAAGCAGCAGTACCTTTAATTAAAAAAGGTGCAGAAGATGCAGGAAGAAGTATGGCAGATGTGGACGTTGCAGCATACGCTTGTATGTCAGTAGATAAAAAATCAGAAAAAGCAAAGCAAGCAGCTATCCCTGTAGTAGCATTTATTGCAGCAGGTTCACCTCCTGTAGTTTTAGAAAGACACGGAATACCTGCAGAAAAAGTAGAAACAATCAGAGCAGCTTTAAAAGAAGGTAACTTCGGTGCAGCATTTGGTGCAGTAGATGACCAGTTATTAGAAGCATTCGCTTTATACGGTACACCTGAAGAAGTTATTGAAAAAGTTAAAGCATTAGAAGCAATGGGTGTTACACAAATTGTTGCAGGTTCACCTATCGGACCTAACAAAGACACAAGTATTAAATTAATCGGTAAACACATCATACCAGCATTCAAATAATTTTTTTACTTAAATTTTTAAGTAAAAATTTTTTAATTTTTTAAAACAGCTTTTTTTTAAATGATTTAAATGTTATAAATTAATAGTTTATAAAAAAAATAGTAAAATATAATTTAAATGTACTTTTAGATTATTCAATTTACTCGATTTACTTATCTGACGATTTTTCAATAAATTTATCAATAGTTTTAATATCAATATGAGTTGATATTCCTAATCTATCTAATATAATGTTTGTTAAAACTACTTTTAAGATATCTTTACCTTCTTTTAAATCAGTTAGTTTTCCAAGTTTTTTAGTGGTTGCAGGGGATTTTAATTTAGCTAATGCCTGAGAAATATCTTCTTCTTTTACCCTTCCTTTTTTGGAGACATAAATTTCATCAGCAATTTCCTCAAGTTGTATCATGTCAAATGGTAAATATTCTTTTATTTTTTTAGATAAAGTTTCCTCTACGGATATTAAAATTCTTGAAACTTCCACATCTGCCGTATTTTCATCTATCTTTAATTTTTTAGATACGTACCATTTTCCTTTTTTTGCGTTAAATAATATTTTTTCCTCAGCCATTTTTTTCACCGAATTTTAAATATTAACTCTATTTTTAATTATTTTAACTTAATCTATTTTTAATATATAATATTATACAATTATTAAATAAATAATATATATTATTTCTCAATGAATTTTGAGTATAATTTTTAAAATAAAAGATCAACAATAACTAAAACAAAATAAATTAGCTTTTAATACAATAATACAAGAATTTAATTTAAAAATAGTTTAAAATAGATTATTTATAATTTTAACAATTATAAATAATTAATTCATTTCTATGAATTTTTTTAAGTTGTGGTTTTTAATATCTTCAACAGCTATTTCTTCAACACTGTTTACTTTGATGAATGCTCTTTTAACATGGTGTTTACTACCAATTTCTGAGTACATGATTTCTAAAGCATCTTCTTCTTTTAAAACATTGTATTCTTTTGAAAATACCATTGGTTCATCTTTACCAAGGATTTCGCCATTTATTTTTATTATTTTAGCCATTTTATTCACCTTGAATATATACTAATTTATATTTAATATTTTATCATCATACTGGTTATTTAATTTTAATTTATTTTTAATGTTATGTTTTATTTTTTAAATAACTTAACATATTAATCTATTAAATCAAGATATTCTTCAATTCTTAGTATTTCAGGTCCTGTAGTTTCTACACCCACAAGTGCACCGTTACTATTGGCAACTATACCAGAACCAACTTGCATGGCGCCTTTGTTTACTGTGCTTTTGCCAATAACTTCTAAGTTTAGAATTCCTTTAATCCACTCTAATTCTACCTCTGTAGTTAATGGATTTACAACGCATCCTTTGTTTGTAGCAACACCATTAGATCCTACTGTAGGTAATTCACAGAAATTTCCAACACCTACTTTAACCTTAAGTATTTTTTCTACATCTTTTTTAAGATTTGAAATTTCTTTCGAAATAATGCATCCATAGTCATTAGCGAGTATTAAATTTCCGAATGCAGTATTATTTGATTTCACAATACTGACATTTATATTTAAATCGTGTTCTTGGATGAAATTTTCAACTTTTAAAAATTCATCTTTTAAGGTAATTTCTGGTAGTATTAACCCATTGGAATTTCCCACACATAATGAACCTATCAATGAGCTATCTGCTATTTTTGTTTGGAGTATTGGAATACCCAATATTTCCTCAAATTTTTCAATGGTGTCTTTTTCCAAATCTATTGGGAAGATACCATATTTTTCAGTAGCTATGGCCTGAATTCCTATGTTTGATACGCCAGAAAATAATGTTTTATATATCATAAATTATCCCAACTAATATTTTAAGAATATCTTTATTTAATAGTTAATATGTAATTATATAATTATAAGTAATTATATTTTTTGATAATTATTACTAATTATTAATAATTATTTATTAAATCTATTTTAGATACTATTTTGTGTTTTATTCGATTATTCAACTAATGTAGCAATAACAACATCGTCTTCTTTAACGACTTTTACTCTAACTCTAGCAGGGATTTTGTTTAAACTTCTTTCCCATACTTTTTCGTTAATTGAATTATCTAATTTCACATTATCTGATTTCATGTGTTTTTTTAAATATTCTCTGATTTTCTTTATAGCTCTTGGAGCTCTTTTAGTTGTTGGTACTTTGTTTGTTACATCTCTTAATGGTATTGTGTATATTCTTTCGTTTTCCATAATTGCACCTCCAGTATACAAATATATATATGATATAATATTAAATCATATACAATATAGATAGACAATATTTAAATATTTTGGTGAGTGGATTAAAATGGATGACTATAGCAAGGCAGAAGTGTTGATGGAAGCACTACCATATATATGTAAATTCCATGGTCAGAAGTTTTTAATTAAATATGGCGGACATGCAATGGTTAATGAAGATGCAAAGAATTGGGTGGCCAAGGATTTAGTTTTATTGAAATATGTGGGTATGAATCCCATAGTGGTGCATGGTGGGGGACCAGAAATAAATAATGCTATGAAAAAAATGGGTAAAACTCCTGAATTTATCCATGGATTGAGGGTTACTGACCAAGAAACACTTGACATTGTAAAAATGGTTTTGATTGGAAAAATAAATGGCGATATCGTATCTAAGTTAGAAAAATATGGTGGAAAGGCAGTAGGTCTTTCTGGAAAGTCCGGTCATCTTATAAAAGCTAAAAAGAAATTACAATACTTATTAAAAGATAGTCAGAAAATAGAAGTTGATTTAGGTATGGTTGGTGAAGTAAGCCATATTGATACTAAATTAGTAGATTTATTGGTGGAAAAAAATTATATACCTGTTATTTCACCTATAGGGGTAGATGAATACGGTAATGATTTAAATTTGAATGCAGATATTGCTGCAGGAGATATTGCAGGTGCTACTGGTTCAAAAAAATTAATCATGGTTACTGACGTTGATGGAGTCATGGAAGATATAACTGACCCTAGTACATTACACAAAAAAGTAAATGTTGAAAAATTAGAAATGATGATTGAGCAAGGTATTATTCAAGGTGGCATGATTCCTAAGATTGAAGCCGCAATAAATGCTTTGAACAAAGGTGTAGATAGTGTTCATATTATAAATGGAAGAATACCTCATGCAATATTACTAGAAATATTTACTGAAACAGGTATTGGAACTATGATTGTTAAATAATCAAAAAATAATCAAATTTATCTATTTTTACATCTTTTTATGTATTTTTCATTTTTAGTCCTTTATTTCTTTATTTTTTTATTTTTTTATTCATTAGATATTTTATTTATTTTTTAAATTCTTGAAAATATTAATTAGATTATATTCTAAAATGATATATAATAAAAAAAATACAATAACCTAATAATTGTTACGAACCTAAAAACGTTACAGGTACCATCTCATAAGCATATTATGCAATTGAGATGAATG
>NZ_JAGGMO010000011.1 GCF_017875395.1 Methanococcus voltae
ACTTACGTTGTAATCTACAACAAGTGCGCTTATATTAATGTTCTCAGCTATTACTGAGTCATTTGCTGGTGATATATTGCTTATTACCGGTGCTGTACCGTCTACTACAAAGTTTACAACTTCAGAACTGTTTTCATTTCCATTATCGTCTGTAGCATTTACTACGAATGAGTAAGCTCCATCTGCTAATGAAAGACTATCATTTTCATACATTTCAGTAGTTGCATTGTAGGTTAAGTTTATAGTGTGGTTAGCTGGTCCAGTGATAATTGCTTGAACGCTAGCTATGTTACTTTCATCTGTAACGTTTGCTACAAATATAACTCCCTCAGGTACTGTTGTACCATTTAATGGGTTTGTAACGTTTATTTTAGGTGCTGTTGTATCTACTACTGGAGCAGGTACTGTAATGTTTGATACATTAAGTGTAGCACTATTTTGCACTGTATCTATTGCAGTTATTACAAAGGTGTAAGTTCCTGGCACTAAATTAAGTAATTCAGCGTTATAGTAACTTGTTTCATTACCAGTCATGTTTACTGTCTTAATGAAACCTGATTCGTTGAATAAAGCTACTTGAACGTTACTTACGTTGTAATCTACAACAAGTGCGCTTATATTAATGTTCTCAGCTATTACTGAGTCATTTGCTGGTGATATATTGCTTATTACCGGTGCTGATGTATCCACTACGAAGTTGAGTGACTTATTAGCAATATTACCTGCTTCATCTTCAACGGTTATATTTAGTGTGTGTAAATCTTCCGCAAGTCCTATAACTGTACCATTAAACGATTGTCCACTTGAATTTAATGTGACATTTATTGTGTCAACAAATGCTTCACTCATACTAATCATTTCATTAACTGAAAAGTTGAAGTATAAAGTAGTTGAACCAATAATCGGTATGTAGTTTGTAGGGCTAATAGGCGCTGGAAGGTTAATTGTAATTATTGGGGATGTTATGTCTATGTAATAGTTAGTTGATGTCGTTGTAACTGCATTACCATATATGTCAGTTGCAGTTATGTTGTATGTAAGAGCAGCATCTTCTACTACAGGTATTACACCTGTTTCGTAAAAATCACCACTTATGTGATTTAAAGTATATTCGTTGGATGTTCCAGTACTTGTATTTAAAACAGTTGCTACAACTGAAGCAACTCCTTTATTATCAGTAACTGTTGCATTTATTGTATAACCTTCATTTATCAAATAATCTGTACCAGGTAAGGAATTTGTAACTACCGGTGCATCCCCATCAACTGAAAAGTTAATTGGAGCGGTCATAACTGTGTTATTTGCTAAATCGGTTACATTTAGTGTATATGTATAATTCCCCGTATTCTGCGTAATAGTAGGGCTTTCATATGTATTTCCACCAATAGATGTTAACGTTATTGGTGCTTGAGCACTACCTCCGTTAGGAGTGATAATTGCTTGAACAGTGTTATTATTATTTTCTGTAATATTCGCAATTATTCTAAAATTTTTTGGCATCGTAGTATTCATAGCTGGCGTACTATTGGTAACTACGGGATATACCGTATCTACAATAAATGTAAAATTCGCAGTTTCATTTACTGTTGTACCATTTATTGTGACGTTAAGTGTATGGAGACCTTGACTTAAATCCGTTAAATTTAACGTATAGGCACTTAGAGCCTCTTTATACGCTAAATTTTGAGGACTCCCCCCATCTAGTATTAAGGTAGCGTTTTGAACCGTGAGGTTCGTGGTTACCTCTATTGTTACGTTAGTATTATTAATGTATTGACCATCTATAGGATTTTGAAGATCAATGGTAGCATTGACTATACCTAAAATTGACAATAACATTAAAATACCAACTAATTGGTATTTTATATTCAATATTACACCTCTATTAATTGAAAAATCGTCATATATTAGAGTAATTTTTTCAATACATATGCTATATTTTGTTGTATATTACTCGATAATATTAAATATGACAAACACACCTCTCAGTGTAATAAATTTTATAAACTACATAAAATAAATATTTTTCTATTTATTTAGTATAATTAGGACATAATTAAATAGTTTAGGTTCCCAAACTAATTACTTTCCCAATATAATCATATTTTACTATTTTTGAGAAACGTGTAATTAGAATTAATTACCGTCCAAAAAAGTTAATTTTCAAATATATTAATTATATAAACATGTTATTATATTATTAGATATCTAACATTTTATATATGCTCCAATATAGATAACTAATTAAGTGTGATAAGAATGGTACGCCAATATGGATTATGTGTATGACTATAAAGGCTAAGATGACAAAGCCCAAAAAATCATAGTTGGAAGTGACGGAATATATCATATGAGAAATGGAAAAACGTCATTTACAAATCAAAACATAATGATATTAAAATATGACTTTGAGGGTAATTTATTATGGAATATTCATATCGTTATGATAAGGGCTTTGATTCGTGCAAAGTGCTATTCTAAAAGATATTCTATTTATATTGGGTGCTTATGGGGTAAGTACAAGTTTTGATACCTTGTTATTAATATACAATTCTAAAAGACTAGGGTTATAGAATAAATTTCATTATTTACTTTTTTACTTTTTTACTTTTTTTAGATTGTTTTAAATTAAATTTATATGATTTTAAAAATATGGTTGATATCTTGCATTTTAGATATAATTTATATTATAATAAATTATTAAAAAAAGAAAAAAAGAATAAATTATTATTTAAATAGTTGCATTAACCGTATAGCTAACTTTTTTGGTTATATAGTTTCCTGAACTGTCCGTATCAGTTATTGTGATGTTGTGTGAGCCTTCTGCAAGGTTTGTTAAGTAAATATTTCCTTCCAAGTTGCTTCCCACAGTTGAGTTTGCTTTTGGATTAATTATTATTATTTCTGTTGGTAATGTTGTGTCTATACCTAAGTATACAGTTTTTAAATCATAGTTTCCCACATTATCGTATGCATAGACTTTTAATGTGTAGTCCCCATCTGCTAAGGTAGTATTTCCTATGTAATAATCTCCGATTTTATCCAATGTAATATTAATTCCATCTATTTCTGCAATTACTTCTCTTACTCCAGTCGTACTATCTGTTGCATTTACAACTATCTCAACAATTGAGTTATTCAATACTTCTGAAGTTGGTTTAATTATTGTAATGTTTGGAGCAACTGTATCTATTTTAAAAATCCAATTTTCAGATACATTGTAAATATTTTCAGCTGTTGCAGATATGTACCAATTATATTCGCCATCGGTTAAATTTTCAATCACGAATGAAGTTAGAACTCCATCTAATACTGAAATATTTGTTGCTACGGCATTGTTATTTAAATATAATGTACAGTTGTAATTTTCTTCAGAACCAGTCACGTTGAATACAAATTCTAACGTTTTATTGCTTATAGTTGAATTATCTTGAGGGGATAACAAAGACATACCTACAATTAAAGGTATTGTTGTGTCCACAGTGAATGTTACTGTTTTTAAATCAGAATTACCAATCTCATCTTCGGAATATACTTTTAAAGTATAAGTTCCATCTTCCAAGGTGGTATTTCCTATGTAATAATCGCCTGATTTTGTCAAAGTTATATTAGTTCCATTTACTTCAGCAATTACCGTTTTTACGTTATTTGCATCGGTTGACGTAACATTTATTAAAATATTAGAATTGTTTAGTTTTCCAGCCATTGGGCTGTTAATTATTATTTCTGGAGCGGTTGTATCTACAATGTAAATAACATTTTTAGATACGATACGTCCGAATCTATCGGTATCCTTTATTGTTAAGTTATGCGTACCTTCGGAAAGGTTTTTCAAATTTATTGAAGCATTTAATGAATCAGTATTTAAAATTTCATTTTCAATTGGTTTATTTATTATCAATTCAGTATTTATAGTATTATTCGTTCCATATTTTACTAAATTCATATAGGAATATGATGGATTACTATTCCATTCTGAATTCATAATATAAATATTACTCTTAGAATCAACTGAAATAGCTGTATCATATTCTAAATCAGCTAATGGTTCATACCAAATTAAATTACCATCGTTATCAATTTTTAGTAATTTATCGTTTGTTAAAATATATATATAATTATCATCGGAATCTACTTTAAAATTCCATGAATTATCCTTATAGGTTTTATTCCAAAGTGAATTTCCGTTCTTATCAAATTTATAGCATATTAACGTATATTCTGAATTTATATATTCGTGATCAAATATATATAACCCATAATTATTTAAAATACTTGACGATTCATAAGCAGCGTTTATATAATCAATAGTTTTATTCCAAATTTGATTTCCTTCTATATCGTACTTGAAAATTTGTGTATAATGAATATTGTGGGTACCGTTATAGCCATAACTAATTGCTGAAAAATATACATTTTTGTTATCCGAATCAACGGATTTTATATACGTATTATTAATACCATATATTGTTTTATTCCAAAGTGAATTTCCGTTCTTATCAATTTTTACTAGTGCCTTATCATTTGAATTTCCAACGTTAGATATTGTAAAAATATAATTGTCTAATATAGTAATATTATTGCAATATCCATTAAATGTTTTATTCCATAAGAATTTACCATTTTTATCATATGTAATAATTTCGAATTTTGGATTAGGGTACCAAATCTGCGATGTTGTATATATATAATTATTATCCAATACACTGTTTAAAGGATAATTATTATTAATTTTAGTTCTATTCCAAATTAAATTTCCTTCAGTATCGTATCTTAGTAAAGAGATATTTTTTCCATTTCTCCCTACTACATATATTCCACTATCATCTGAATCCACACTTTTAGGGTAAAAATTATATTCTGAATTTCCAAAAGTTTTTTTCCATAATAGTTCTTTATCAAATTCTTCTAATGTAGAATTAACTTTAAAGTATTTAATGTTGGAAACAGCTTTACTACCTAAGCTATCTGTTGCATAAACTTTTAAAGTGTAATCTCCGCCTGTTAAATTTTTGAGTAGATAGTATACATCAATATTAGAATAATAATAATTCTTACTCATAGTGTTGTTTACACCGTTTAATTCTGCAACTACTGAAGTAATATTATTTGAACTTATTACCGTAGCATTTATAAAAATTTCATTGACACTATCATTATTGAATATTTGTCTATCGTATGGATTATTAATTATTATTTCAATATTTGATTCATTCACTGATTGAGTTGAATCCATTGCACAGATTGGTAAATAATCTATGTTATCTAATGAAATATTATATACTTCATCACAAAAACCGTCATTATTTTTATCTGCATAATTTTCAGAAAATCCTGTTCCGTTTGGAGTAAACCAGTAGTTTCCTCCACCGTTTTCTTTTGAAGTATTGAGATAATTCTGTTCACCGTAATAGAAATAGATATTATCCGTATTATTAAATAAATTATTGTATATCGAATTATTATGTGAATATTCTACATATATACCTTTGTGGTTGTTTGATATATTATTTCTAAATAGTGTGTTATTATGGGAATCTAATAGCCAGACGCCTATATTATCAATATTTTTAATCTCATTGTCTTTTAAAGTACTATGTTCAACATTGTCTAAAAGAATACCTTCATCTGTAAAATTACATATATTCATTTCTTTTATCGTAACATTGGTTATAGTATAATCGGGATTACGTACTAAAATACCTGTAGAACTATTGTATCCAGTAAGTATATTGGTATTTCCATATAACGTTACATTACTACATGTAATGTTTATACAAGTTTCATTACTACAAAGTATGGAATTATTTAAATAATAAATTCCTGGAGTATTGATTACCGTAGGCTCATTAATAGCAGTGTATGCCGATACACCTGAAACTATTAACGATAACAAAGATATCAATACTAAAAATATTGTTTTTTTATTGTTCAATTGTTTCATTTTATCACGTTGTATTACATTAATTTGCGTATTCAGAAATATGTTTACTAAATAGTGTAAAAATTCTTTCACTACCTTAATATTAGAATACGAATTAATTAATAATACTATAACATAAATAATTATTTATTTAAATTGAGTTATGTATAACAGGATATTTTACATAATAATTTGTGAAATATATTGTCAAAAAAAGTAAAAAAAGTAAGTAATATATTATTCAACTACTCTAAACGAAACTTTTGAAAAAAGTTTCATCAAAAGGTTATTTAACCACCCTAAATCCTCCATCAATCCACTCTACAACAATAGGTTCTTCAGGAAGTTCTGTAAGAGTTTCAAAGGAAACTTTTGAAAAAAGTTTCATCAAAAGGTTAGTTAACTACCTTATAACCAGAACTAGTCCACTCTACAACAATAGGTTCAGTAGGTAACTCTGTAAGAGTTTCAAAGTATTTTAAAGCAGCTTCAGTTCCCAATCTATCGGAACCAGCTATATAGATTAACTTATAATTCTGTATTACAGTTGAAGAGCCTGAAGGAATACTTATAACTTGTATAATTCCCCTATTTTCTCCAGGATTATCATTAGTTACAGGAATGTTAAATCTATTATTATATTGGTTAGCTATTCCATTAGCTACAGGACCACCCACTATAATAGTATCACTGTCTACCTCGTAATCCTTTGAAGATACTCCTGCTTTTAAATTATTTGATAATCCCTTATCAATGCTACTTCCATAAACTATTTTGGCTCTAGAAACTACATTTCTAATAACACTTAATTTAATTGTAGGTGATAAATCTCTACTTCTATGGTGTGCATTGTTTGAGTTTCCTCGATAAGAGCTTTTAGTGCTTGAGTTTGAGTTTCCCCCAGATGGAGTGTTTTTAGTATTTATTACAATATTTACCGATTTTGAGTTTTTATTTCCCATTAAATCCTCTGCATATATTGTTAACTTGTATTTTCCATCCTCTAATACCTTATTTGCAGTATAGTGGCTACCTTTTCGTTTTAAAACGATATTTTCATTATTTATATTTGCAATTACTTGTTTTATTCCATCGTCGTCTGTCGCAATAACGTCTATTAATAAATTGTTAGTTTTTATATTGCCCGGTTTTGGAGAGTTTACTCTTATTTTTGGATTATTTTCATCTATTGGAACCCTCGGAGTAACGTATAATGGTAAATAGTCAACATTACCTTTATCAATGCCATATGGTTCGTCACAGAAACCATCGCCATTGTTATCAGGATGTGTCTCAGAAAAACCATGTCCTCTAGATGTAATCCAATAATTTCCTCCTCCATTTTCTTTAGAGGTATTCCAATAATTGGATACATCGCCATTGTATGCATGCATATAGATATTATTCTTATTATTAAATAAATTTGCATATATTAAATTATGTGTAGAATTTGAGTATATATGCATTCCCCTAATATTTTCGCTTATATTATTATTTCTTAGTATATTATTTTGTGAATTTATTAAATATAGTGCATCGTAAGTGTTTACAAGAGTACAATTTTGAATAGTATTGTTTGAAGAATATGCCAATATCATTCCTAAATTTACGTCTTCGATATTTATATCTTCTATCGTCATATTTGAGCAATTTGCTAATATTAAAGGTCCATCAATTTTAGAAATTGTACCTTTATTCTTATTTTTATAATAGTAAATTGGCTTTCCACACATGGTATTGCCTTCCATGGTGTGACTATTCCAGTGTTTAATATATCCAGAAATTACAAAGTCCATATACTTACCAATCAATGAATTATCTAGTAATGTAGCATTTAATGAATTTTCTAAGTGAATTCCTTTTGAATTATATTCAATCAAAGAATTATTGATTAACGTATTATTTGAATATGTTATATAAATACCATTATAATCATCTTTCAAATTTAAATTTTGAATGCTATTATTTGATGAGTAACCAACTATTACTCCAGTATGAACATTTGATAAATCCAAATTTTCAACAATCATATTTGAGCAATTTACAATTATTACCTGCCCCGCATCTTCAGGAACTTTCACACTATCATTATTTTTATAATAGTAAATTGGTTTTCCATTTATTGTATTATTCTTAATTGTATGACTAATCCAACTTTTAAGATATCTACAGCATTCAATACCCGTACATGAGCCAATGAATGAATTATTGATTAAGGTATTGTTTATACCATCTACATAAATTGTACAATCATCGGACACATCGTTCAGGTTTTTACCTATTAACTTGTTATTTAGTAATTTATTATGTGAACTGCGCAATACCATAAAGTTTGCACTATTTTTAGATATTGTCATATTTTGAACGATATTGTACTGACTGTATCGTATTGAGATACCCTCGCAATTATTCACCATATATCCATCTTTTACAATATTATAATCAGAAGCTTGCATATTCACTCCATATGAGTTATTGAAACAATATATGTCTTTTACAATACTTTGATCTAAAGACCTTAAGTCTATACCATAATAATCGTTGTTTGACGAGGATATATTTTCAATGATGTTATTTGAACCATCTATTTTTACTCCGGTTTTACCGCCGTCATCTGCAGTTATATGGCTAATAGCATTATTTGAGCCACTCAATAATAGACCTGTTTCAATACTATCCGATGCAACCATATTTTCAATGATGTTATTTGAACCTGTTATGTATACTCCATTTTCTATAGTATTTGATGAAGAGACGCCCTTAATTGTACTGTTAGAAGTATCCATATATACTCCGATGTTACCTCCGGATGAAGAGATATCCTGAATAGTATTATTTGAACCTGTTATGTATACTCCATTTTCTATAGTATTTGATGAAGAGACGCCCTTAATTGTACTGTTTGTTAAATTTTCTATTTTTAATCCTTTCATATAGCAATTTCTACAGTCTATATTTTGAATAACGTTGTTTGAAGAGTGACCAACTGCCAATCCCGTACAAGTGTTCGATAAATCCAAATTTTCAATAATCATATTTGAGCAATTTGCAATTATTACTTGTCTTGCATCTTTAGGAATAATTTTTTTAGAATTATTATTTTTATAATAATAAATTGGTTTTCCATTTATTGTATTATTCTTAATTGTATGACTAATCCAACTTTTAATATCTCCCGAAATTTCAATACCTGTGACATTACCTGTCAAAGAATTATCCAGTAATGTATCATTACATGAATCATCTAATTCTATACCAATTTTACAATTTGAAATAATGTTTTTAGTTATGGGATTATTGTTAAATTTACTTATGCTAATACCTTTATTACAATCAGATATCTTATTTTTAGATATGTTAGATATTATCATATTGTTTGGATGGTAATTTCCAGCCGAAATACCCCTATCACTTTTTAAAATATTATTATTTACGATAGAAAAATTTTGAATACTGTAAACGTTTATACCATATTCTTTATTTCCACTTAATGTATTTTCTTTTATAATGGAGTTTTCAGAATAAGCCATATAGATACCGTGTTTATTATCTATAACATTTGAATTTGTAATATTGATATTATTGGAACGTTTTAAATAGATACCATATCCGGTATTTTTTGAAATATCTAAATTTTTAAATACCGTATTCGGAGAATAATGACAATATACGCCCATATACGCATTAGATAACTTTAGGTTTTCTAAAGTCATATCTGAACAGTAAGCAATTATTACTTGTCCCGCATCTTCGGGAACTTTTTTAGAACTATTATGTACGAAATAATAAATTGGTTTTCCATTTATTGTATTCCCACTTACATTATGAGTGTCCCAATGGTAATCATAACCTCCATATATGTATATACCCCCACTTTCGAAGTAATTATCCTGTATCGTATTATGAGAACAGAAACCCATATCTATACCACGGGTATTATTCTTTAAAAAATTATTTTTAGATATATTATTACCAAATACTCCACTCAGTGTGTAAATGGCGTAATAATTATCGTATAATGTATTATTAATAATGTGGTTATCCTTGCAAGATCCTAACTTAAAAGCATGATAATTATCAAATAGGGTGTTATTAATAATATAATTCTTATCAGAACGACCTATACAAATACCACAATCTCCACGTTCTGAATCATGTACTATATTGTTAGATATGGTGTTATTTTCGGAGTCGTCAATACTAATACCCCAACTAGTTTTATATATGTTATTATTAGTTACTATATTATTTTTGGAGTGTGATACACAAACACTCGTATCCCGATTGGAATATCCCGTATTAGAAGATACTTTAGTATTATTTGATTTCCATAGGTATATACCATCGTCATCGCCCGAATATACAGTATTATTATGTATTATACTGTCATATACGTTGTTTAATAAAATACCTTTACTTTCAAAATCTTTTACATCAAAGTTTTTTATGGTAATATTTTTAAGGGCTCTTTCGTTGTTATGAACATATATTCCCCATTTTCCACCATATAATCCATATAAACAATAACCTTTACCATCTAGGATTACATTATCACAAGTAACTAATATACAATATTCTCCATTATGTGTTATATTATTAGTTAAATAGTAATAACCAGGCGTATCTATCACCATAGGGCCAGTTATTGAAGTATTTTTACCAGGGGCTCCACTACTTAAAGCTCTAAAACTTTGGGTGGCCATTGAAAAACTTCTAGCCATCATTATTGGGACTCTTGTCCTTGGCAAATCAGTTAAAAAATCACTATGAAGCGTAAAATTACCTGTTGGTTCCCTAGGTTCATAAGTTATATCATCGGGAAGTTTAGTAATTTCTTTAATGACATTATCTGTAGTATTAATGGAGTTATTACTGACCCCAGATGAATTTAGAACTGTATTATTTACAATAATCGAAACGTTTGTATTATTCAACGAATCATTTACAATTGTTATATTTGCGCTATCTAAACAAATTGTAGTATTATTCGTAATATTTGCATTATTCGTAATATTTGCATTATTCGTAATATTTGCATTATTCGTAATATTTGCATTATTGATAAGGGTAGTACTATTGATAATGGTTGTATTAGTACTATCTTTACCAATATCTGTATCATTATTGCCATTTAAGGTATTATTTATTGAATTATTTGAATTATCCATATTATTAATAATTATGGTGTTATTTAATTCATTTAAACCATTACTTCCTAGAGAAGTATTGTTTAAATTTGAAATATTCGTATTATTCATAATACTAGTAATATTTATAATATTTTCAATACTCTCATTTATTGTAGTATTATTGATGGATTGAGTAATAGTGTCGTTAATGGTTCCATTAACTAAATCTTTTGAAGTTTCATTAACGGAATTATTGGCAATTTCCAAAGGCATTACCGAAGTAATCGTCAAAAATACCAGCAATACAGAGAATATTTTTTTTAAATTGGGCTGATTCATTTTATCACTAAATTATTATATTGTCTATTATGTTGTTACTATATCAGTATAAATTACTATTCGAATACTAAATAGTTATATATTTTAGAGTTAATTAGATATAAATTTAATTGTTTATGTTTACAACATATATGTTAAATAGAATTCTAAATATTATATTTAAGAAAACAATATTAATGTATCTCATATTATAATACAACGTAAATTTATTAAAAATATTAAAAATATTAAAAATACCAAAAAATAATATCTGATGAGTAATAGAATTATATATGGATTAACATATTTTAATATACTAAATTGGGGGATAGGTATGTCTTATTTAACAGAAATTGCAATTGAAAGACCTATTGGTACTGAGGGAAATAATAAAATTTTAGAATTAATAAAGAATGAATTAAAATCCTCTAAATATACTATGGAGTCATTAAATTTTAAATGCCTTACCTGGGACAATGGAAATTCATATATTAAGCTTGAGGATAATATTTACACTATTTATGCTAGTCCTTTTTCTAAAGGTTACAAAGGAGAAGGGAAAGTCATATGTTGTTCAAAAATATCAGATTTGAAAAATCCGGAAATAGAAAATAATATTCTCATTTTGGACGGCGAAATAACGGAAAATCCATTAATGCCTAAAAATTTTCCGTTTTATTTTCCCGAAGAACATGCTAAATTATACGATCTAATTGAAAAAGCTAAACCTGCTTGTATATTGGCATTAACGGGAAAATCTGCACTTTCAGGTTTAGACCCGTACCCATTCTTTGAAGATGGTAATTTTTTAATTCCTTCCGCATATGTCTCCAATAAATCTAATTTTATAAAAACAATTGTGAATAAAGACGTTGAAATAAGTATTAATTCGAAAATTCAAGAAGCAAAATCCGAGCAACTAATTTTTAAGAAGAAAGGAACGTCTAAGGATACTATATTAATATGTGCGCATATGGATAGCAAATATGGAACATTGGGGGCTTTGGACAATGCAAGTGGTATATATACAATATTGGAGGTTGCTAAAAAATTAGATAATGTACAAACTACTTCAAACGTGGAAATAGTGCCGTTTAATGGGGAAGAATATTACGGAGTAACTGGACAATTAAAATACTTAGAATATTTAAAAAAGCAGAATATCAATATAAAATTAGTTATAAACATTGATTCGGCAGGATATAAAAGTTCAAATAATGCTTTGTCCTTTTATAATATTTCAGAGGATGATGTAAATAAAATTATCAATAAATATAATGTGGTACTTGGTACGGAATGGTATGCTGGAGACCATGCAATGTTTGCATTCCAAGGTACGCCATGTATTGTAGCTACTTCGAGTGATTTATTTGAAAAAGGCATATTTACGACACATACTTATGCAGATACCTTGGAAAACGTAGATGAAAATTTACTAGATGAGCTAGCTAACAATTTATATCATATAATATTAGATTTTGATAATAAAAAATAAAATATAAAATAAAATATCCCGAATCATTTGTATCATATTATTATATTTTTAAATTTTAAAATAAATATGTTAATATTATACTCCACCAATTTGTAATATATTTTAGGTAATAATAGTAATACTTAGTATGATTTTTACGTGACCTTTGTAATAACGCATTTCAAAATCCAAAATTATTAAGCTCATTTTGAGCTCCTTTTTTTAGGGTTGAAAAATTTAGAGCTTATTGTGGGTAGTATATACCCCATATCAGTTCCCAAGTGCTAGGTTCATTTTCTATCGTTTAATTATTGGTTATTAGTTACTTTTTAAACGTTAAAAGAGTTACTTTTTACTTATTCAACTAACCCCGAATTATATTTTTAAAATACAAATGGTAACTTTTATATAGGGTTCAAAACAAACTATATATTGTCAGATTGAATAAATTTTGTGATAAGGTTAACTAGAGCTTTATTTTATCATTAAGTCTTATTTTGTACTTATTGCCAAGTAATAATTTAGTTTGGTGTCACAGTGGCAATTCCATTAAAACAAGGATTGAAACAAACTAATTTAGAAACTGGTAATGGTTATTATTTGAATGTCACAGTGGCAATTCCATTAAAACAAGGATTGAAACTTTGATCTGTCGCATGATTCAAACAATGCTTTTAGTATTGTTGTCACAGTGGCAATTCCATTAAAACAAGGATTGAAACGCAACTACCAAATCTCTAAGATCTAACCATTGTTTCGTCACAGTGGCAATTCCATTAAAACAAGGATTGAAACACCATCTCAAACACCTTACTTCAATCTAATCCTGTGCGTCGTCACAGTGGCAATTCCATTAAAACAAGGATTGAAACGTATATTCTGCATCTTTAATCCCTTTTATCATTGGTGTCACAGTGGCAATTCCATTAAAACAAGGATTGAAACAAGTATATCAAAGCATTTTCTATGACAATTTTTGTCAGTCACAGTGGCAATTCCATTAAAACAAGGATTGAAACCTACTTGCTCCGTTCCTGATTTCATCAGTTCGCTTATATCGTCACAGTGGCAATTCCATTAAAACAAGGATTGAAACACCTTTTTCAATTACTAATTTATAGTAAGCCCATATTGTCACAGTGGCAATTCCATTAAAACAAGGATTGAAACAGTTATCATAGGGACATATACCTTTCTCTTTTGCTGTCACAGTGGCAATTCCATTAAAACAAGGATTGAAACCCATATACTCGAGCCCTTGCGTCCTCAGTCCCTGCATTGTCACAGTGGCAATTCCATTAAAACAAGGATTGAAACCCATATACTCGAGCCCTTGCGTCCTCAGTCCCTGCATTGTCACAGTGGCAATTCCAT
>NZ_JAGGMO010000012.1 GCF_017875395.1 Methanococcus voltae
TAATTAATTTTTTTAGCTTTTCCAGAAACTTTTGAAAAAAGTTTCATCAAAACTTAAGTAAAGCTTACTAGCTTACTAGTTTAACAGCTTAATTATTAATTAATTAATTTTTTTAGCTTTTCCATCTACCCATTCTACTAAGATAGGTTCTTCAGGAACTTCGCTAAGTGTTTTAAAGTATTCTACGGCAGCTTGTGTACCGAATCTATCTGAACCAGCAAGTAATACAACTGTGTATTCTTGAACGATACCAGTTCCTTCTGACTTAATAGTCATCATTTGTATGATACCTTTGTTTTCTCCAGGGTTTGAATTTGTAATTGACACTGGGAATTGGTTCATGTATTCTTTTGTTAATGCGTTTGCCAAAGGACCGCCAACGATAATTGTATCGCCGTCTATTTTAATGTCTTTTGAGTATGCAGTAACTGAGCTCTTTAATGATTTTGCATAGTTTTTGTCAAGATTTGAGTAAACTATTTTTGAACCTGAAATCATGTTACTTGTTGTAATTGAATCTGAGCTGTAGTGACCGCCGCCACCTCCACTACTTCTAGATGAACTAGATGATGTAGTAGGCAAGATTTTTTGCAATTCAACGTCAACTTCAGGGTCTTTTAATAATGTTAATTCTAAGATTTTACCATTATCGTTTGTTATTATTCTATACCAACCCATTTCTGATTTTGTAGTTGTTATTTTAGTTTCTGTACCATCATTAACGGTGATGCTGCTCAATGCAAAGTCACCTAATGGTATTCTAAATATAACATATCCTTTTGGAGCGGTATCTTTTGCAATAAATTTAAGGTTTGCTGAAACCACGTTTGAACTTGTAGTTATTTCTGAAGTAACGTTTGTAACGTTAAATCCATTGTTCAATAATGCGCCTTGCTCTAATGATTCCTTAATTTTATTTAATGAGCTTTCAGCTTCAGCAGAAGTTCTTAATTGAACATTTAACTCTTTAGCTTTTTCATTAGCTTGTTGGAGTTTCGTTTTTAATTCTAATGAGATGTTTGTCGAAACATTTTCCATTACTGGAATTTCCAATGATTCGTTACTGAATTTGAGAGATGTAATATTGTAACCGTCGTGTTCTTCGGTTGTTATGTTACTAATGTTTATTTCGTCCCAAACATCAGCACTAATGCTAATGTTTTTTAATGCTTCTTTAACTGTCTCGTTATCCAATAATTTAACTGAGAAGTTATATTCTTCGGTTGTTATTTTATTTCCTAATGTATCAATAGCAGTTATTGTAAATAAGTATGTACCATTTTGTAATTCAGCATCGATTTTGCTGGTTTCATAGATATTATTTCCAATGCTATTCATTGTAATATTAGTACTTGCTACTTCTGGAATTGTGAGTGTAGCATTAACCTTATCTATATTTTCATCTTCAACTACAGCTTTAATAACTATATTTGTGTTGTCAATGTAAACATAGCCTTTTACAGGTCTTACTTCACTTATTGTAGGTGCTGTTGTATCCATTGAGAAACTGCTTGAATCACTAGTATTTGAGTTTCCAGCGTTATCGTATGCAGTTATTGTGTATGTGTATGCACCATCATCTAAACCACTAATAGCAATACTTTCATAGGTATTTGAGTCACCTATTTTAGTCAATACTAAGATAGTTTCGTTTGAATCTTCTGCAACTATTGTCGCAGTAGCGTTTTTAATTCCATTTTTATCGAATAATGTTGCATTTATTTTAAATCCGTCATTTAGTACGCTACCATCGATAGGTTTAATATCGGTAACGCTAGGGTTTGTTAAATCTATTTTAAAGTGAGCTGCTGATGAAGTAGCTGTGTTATTATACATGCTTTTAGCACGTGCAATTACTGTATAGTTACCTTCTGACAATCCAATTGACGTGTATCCTGTAAAGTCAGTAGTTTCACCATCTTTAACTAAGTCAATAGTTTCAACAGCAGTTAAACCAACGCCAGTTACGTTTTCATAAACTGTTGCGTTTACTGTTGCACCTTCTTCACCAGTTACGTTAATTAATATAGGTGCTGTAGCGTCATTGAATAATGAACCAGTTGTAGGTTTTGCAATTTCAACTACAGGAAGTGCTGCATTTACATTAAATACAATTCCTTCGTTATTTAATTTATTTCCATATTCATCTATTGCAGTTATTTTTAAAGTGTATTCTCCAGTTTTTAAATTGGAAACACTTCCAGTATGTAAATTTGTATTAACTGAATCTTCAATTAATGTTAATTCAATTGGATTTAATACATTTGTTGAATTTATTAATGATATATTAACGGTTGATTTTTCATTAACTGTTACTTGTATGTTTGTTGCACTACCAACAGTCATACCTGCACTTGGTTTTGTGCTTACAATTTCAGGTGCTGTTGCATCTACTGTGAATGTAGCTGTTGTATTTGCAGTATTTCCTGCTAAATCTGTAGCTATAATGGTGTATTTGTAGTTACCAGTTTCTTTAGTTAATGCGCTACTTTCATAGAAGTTAGATGCACCTAAAGATAATGTAATAGGTGTTTCTGAATCGTTAAGTTTTGCTACAACTGTATCGATATTATCGTCAGTTACTGTTGCGTTTATTTTAAATGCTCCAGGTACTGTTGAACCTGTTGCAGGTTTAGCATTTGTAATTACTGGGTCATTAACATCTAATTTAAAGCCGACTGAATTTGATGTAACTGAGTTTCCTGCTTTATCGGTTATAGTTACATTGTAGGTATAGTCGCCAGTAGGGAAAGCATCAATAATTTCAGTTTCATACCTATTTGAGGTAGTATTGAGCCTTAAAGCTATGTCTGTTGTTGAAACACCGGCTTTCGTGAGTGTAGCTATAGCTGTATCCACATTTGCTTCGGTAACTTCAGCCCCTATTTTAAAGTTATTAGGTATTACAGTTCCTGCGTTAGGTGTTGTACTTACAACTACAGGTGCTGTTGCATCTACTGTAAATGTACCACTTACTATTGCAGTATTACCTGCTGCGTCTGTAGCTAAAATACCATATTCGTAGTTACCACTAGGTCTGGATAATTCAGCACTTTCGTAAACGTTAGAGGTCCCTACCTGATTTAATACAATATCTGCCTGGTCATTTGTAAAGGCTACGACTGATGTAAGATTAGCATCAGTTACTGTTGCGTTTATTTTAAAGGTACCTTTTGCAAAACCATTGTTTACAGGTTTAGCATTTGTAATTACAGGTGCTGTTGCATCTACTACAAAGTTTATAACTTCAGAACTATTTTTATTTCCTTTAGCATCTGTTGCATTTACTACGAATGAGTGAGCTCCTTCGTTAAATGAAATGCTATCGTTTTCATATAATTCAGTTGTTGTGTTATATGATAAATTTACAATTTGTGTAGTTGCTCCAGAAGTCACAATTGCTTGAACGCTATCTATGTTACTTACATCTGTAACGTTTGCTGTAAATATAACTCCTTCAGGTGTTACCATACCTTCTAATGGGTTTGTAACATTTATTGCAGGTCCTGTAGCGTCTACAGTGATGTTATAGAATGATGTCATATTAGCGTTACCGTATGTATCGTTTGCAGCTAATACGAATGAATATTTTCCACTAGTTAATGTATTAAGTCTAACTTCGTATTTTCCTGTAGTATCATTTAATACTAAATCTATTGGTGCTTGAGCAACTTCTCCTTCTGGAGTTATTACTACTACAACTTTATCAATAGTGTTATTTTCGGTTACTGTTGCATTTATCACAAAGTCACCGGATACTATTGTATTGTTTAATGGTTCTACATCACTTATTATAGGCGATATAGCATCTACCATAATGGTTCCTCCAGGATATATGAAATTATTACCTAATACATCTGTTGCATTTATTGAAATTGAGTGACCTCCATTATTCAATAAAATACTATCGTTTTCATACATTTCAGTAGTTGCATTGTAGGTTAAATTTACAGTTTTAGTGGTTGGTCCAGTGATAATTGCTTGAACGCTAGCTATATCACTTATATCTGTAACGTTTGCTACAACTACAAGTTTGCCAGATACTGTTGTACCAACTGTTGGGCGTATAAGTTGCACAGTAGGTCCTGTTGTATCTACTACAAAGTTTACAACTTCAGAACTGTTTTCATTTCCATTATCGTCTGTAGCATTTACTACGAATGAGTAAGCTCCATCTGCTAATGAAAG
>NZ_JAGGMO010000013.1 GCF_017875395.1 Methanococcus voltae
CCTGAAACGAAAGAAGTTTCAAGTACGAAGTAAGCCCACAATCTTGTGAAACCTATTAACGACCAAGTCATTTCCTTTAAATGAAATACTGACCGACTCCACGAGAGTAGTTGCTTATCCGTAAGCAACTAATTCCGGTTGATCCCGCCGGAGGTCACTGCTATTGGGGTTCGACTAAGCCATGCGAGTCTATGGCTTCGGCCATGGCGGACGGCTCATTATCACGTGGTTAACTTACCCTCAAGTGGAGGATAACCTTGGGAAACTGAGGATAATACTCCATAGGAAAAAAGGTTTGGAATAATCTTTTTCTTAAAGCATACGCGCTTGAGGATAGGACTGCGCTCGATTAGGTAGTTGGTGGGGTAATGGCCCACCAAGCCTACGATCGATACGGGCCTTGAGAGAGGGAGCCCGGAGATGGGGACTGAGACACGGCCCCAGGCCCTACGGGGCGCAGCAGGCGCGAAACCTCCGCAATGCACGAAAGTGCGACGGGGGGACCCCAAGTGCCTATGTAACTCATAGGCTTTTAGTAAGTGTAAATAGCTTAAAGAATAAGGGCTGGGCAAGTTCGGTGCCAGCAGCCGCGGTAACACCGACGGCCCAAGTGGTGACCACTCTTATTGGGTCTAAAGCGTCCGTAGCCGGTTTAGTAAGTCCCTGTTTAAATCCTCTGGCTTAACCAGAGGACTGGCAGGGATACTGCTAGACTTGGGACCGGGAGAGGACAAGGGTACTCCAAGGGTAGCGGTGGAATGTGTTGATCCTTGGAGGACCACCTATGGCGAAGGCACTTGTCTGGAACGGGTCCGACGGTGAGGGACGAAAGCCAGGGGCGCGAACCGGATTAGATACCCGGGTAGTCCTGGCCGTAAACTCTGCGAACTAGGTGTTAGGTAGGCTCTGTGCCTATCTAGTGCCGAAGGGAAGCCGTTAAGTTCGCCACCTGGGGAGTACGGTCGCAAGACTGAAACTTAAAGGAATTGGCGGGGGAGCACCACAACGGGTGGAGCCTGCGGTTTAATTGGATTCAACGCCGGGCATCTCACCAGGAGCGACAGCATTATGATGACCAGGTTGACGACCTTGTCTGAAGCGCTGAGAGGTGGTGCATGGCCATCGTCAGCTCGTACCGCGAGGCGTCCTGTTAAGTCAGGTAACGAGCGAGACCCGTGCCCTATGTTGCTAGTTTCTTCTCCGGAGGGAACGCACTCATAGGGGACCGCTGGCGCTAAGTCAGAGGAAGGAGCGGGCAACGATAGGTCCGCATGCCCCGAATCTCCTGGGCTACACGCGGGCTACAATGGCTGGGACAATGGGATGCTACCCTGAAAAGGGACGCAAATCTCCTAAACCCTGTCGTAGTTCGGATCGTGGGCTGTAACTCGCCCACGTGAAGCTGGAATCCGTAGTAATCGCAGTTCATAATACTGCGGTGAATGTGTCCCTGCTCCTTGCACACACCGCCCGTCACACCATCCGAGTTGGGTTGAGGTGAGGTTTTGGCCTTCGGCTAAGATCGAACCTGGGTTCAGCGAGGAGGGTGAAGTCGTAACAAGGTAGCCGTAGGGGAACCTGCGGCTGGATCACCTCCTAGAAAGTTAAGATGATAGGTCGTTAATAGGCACTAAAAGATTGTGGGCT
>NZ_JAGGMO010000014.1 GCF_017875395.1 Methanococcus voltae
CAGTTTGCAATCAAAGTGTTGTAAACCGAGGATCTGATTAGATGATGATCATGCATAAGCTCTCATATCTGGTGTTATCCAGAATATCTATTTATCTATTACCCTACTTGGGGAATGGCTTGGCTTGGAACGCCGACGAAGGACGTGGTAAGCTGCGATAAGCTTAGGCGAGGTGCATACAACCTTTGAACCTAAGATTTCCTAATGGGACTTCCTACTGTAAAGTGATCCGTAAGGATTGGGAACGCGGGGAATTGAAGCATCTTAGTACCCGCAGGAAGAGAAATCAAACGAGATTCCGTGATTAGAGGCGATTGAAAGCGGATCAGGGCAAACTGAATCCCTTCGGGGAGATGTGGTGTTATAGGGCCTTTGTTCAATGATTTGATAAGAACTGAAGTTGACTGGAATGTCATACCATAGAGGGTGAAAGTCCCGTAAGTGAATTTGATATGATTTATAAGGTTCCTGAGTACCGTGCGTTGGATATCGCGCGGGAAATTGGGAGGCATCGACTTCCAACCCTAAATACGTTCCAAGACCGATAGCGTATTAGTACCGCGAGGGAAAGCTGAAAAGTATCCTTAATAGGATGTGAAAAGTGCCTGAAACCAAGTAGGTATGGAATGGCACGGCCCCAAAGGCAACTATACTGAAGGAAGCTACTGCGAAGTAGTGTTACGAGGTATAGAGCCAGGGTTGTGTCGTCCGTTTCGAAAAACGGGCCAGGGAGTGTATTGTTGTGGCGAGCTTAAAATCTTTAAGGTTGTAGGCGAAGGGAAACCAACAAGTTCGCAGTTTATCCAGGAACGGGGTCTTAAGGGCCCGGAGTCACAGCGATACGACCCGAAACCGGGCGATCTAGGCCAGGGCAAGGTGAAGTCCCTCAACTGAGGGATGGAGGCCTGCAGAGGTGTTGCCGTTCGAAGCACTCTTCTGACCTTGGTCTAGGGGTGAAAGGCCAATCGAGCCCGGAAATAGCTGGTTCCCCCCGAAGTGACTCTCAGGTCAGCCGAAGTTTAGATAGTCGGCAAGGTAGAGCACTGATAGGAAGGTTAGGGGAAGAAATTCCTCGCTTTTCTGTCAAACTCCGAACTTGTCGTCGTCGTATACTTCGAGTCAGGGCATACGGGTAAGCTGTATGTCCGAGACGGGAATAGCCGTGACCTGGGTTAAGGTCCCTAAGTGCCGATTAAGTGTGAACACGAAGGGTGTCCTTGGTCTAAGACAGCAGGGAGGTTGGCTTAGAAGCAGCCATCCTTTAACGAGTGCGTAACAGCTCACCTGTCGAGATCAAGGGTCCCGAAAATGGACGGGGCTAAAATCGGCCACCGAGACCCAGGAGTACCGTAAGGTAATCTTGTAGGGGGGCGTTCTGCGAGGGCAGAAGTTCGGCTGTGAAGTCGAGTGGACCTCGTAGAAATGATGATCCTGGTAGTAGTAACAGCATAAGTGGGGTGAGAATCCCCACCGCCGAAGGGGCAAGGGTTCCACAGCAATGTTCGTCAGCTGTGGGTAAGCCGGTCCTAACTCTCGAGTTAACCTCTTTGAGAGGAAAGGGAAACAGGTTAATATTCCTGTGCCGTTCAAATACG
>NZ_JAGGMO010000015.1 GCF_017875395.1 Methanococcus voltae
GTGGTAACACAAGGTCAATTTCTGACGCTTTGGGATAAGTTTTGTATTTTTGTCTGAGTATTCAAGCTTATAAATCCGAGGAGAATTGTAATAATGAGAATCGGATGAAAGAGTAATGAGTTTTCCTTTAGGAGAATTTAACTGATTCCTTGAGCCCGTGAAAAGGGAATTGGCATGGATTTTGAACGTCCGTACCCAGAACCGACACTGGTGCCCCTAGGTGAGTATCCTAAGGCGTAGCGGAATAATCTAGTCGAGGGAAGTCGGCAAAATGGCTCCGTAACTTCGGGAGAAGGAGTGCCAGTGATCTTTAACCGGATCGCTGGTCGCAGTGACCAGGGAGGTCCGACTGTTTAATACAAACATAGGTCTTAGCGAGCCTGAAAAGGTGTGTACTAAGGCCGACGCCTGCCCAGTGCTGGTACGTGAACCCCGGTTCCAACCGGGCGAAGCGCCAGTAAACGGCGGGGGTAACTATAACCCTCTTAAGGTAGCGAAATTCCTTGTCGGGCAAGTTCCGACCTGCATGAATGGCGTAACGAGACCTCCACTGTCCCCGACTAGACTCCGGTGAACCTACCATTCCGGCGCAAAGGCCGGAGACGTCCAGTGGGAAGCGAAGACCCCGTGGAGCTTTACTGCAGCCTGTCGTTGGGGCATGATTGTGGGTGTACAGTGTAGGTGGGAGCCATCGAAGCTTTTTCGCCAGGAAAAGTGGAGGCATCCATGGGACACCACCCTCCTATGATTATGTCCCTAACCCGTATAGGGGACACCGGTAGGTGGGCAGTTTGGCTGGGGCGGTACCCTCCTAAAAATGCATCAGGAGGGCCCAAAGGTTGGCTCAAGCGGGTCAGGACTCCGCTGTTGAGTGTAAGGGCAAAAGCCAGCCTGACTTTGTTGCCAACAAAACGCAACGAAGAGACGAAAGTCGGGCCTAACGAACCTCTGTGCCTCACCGATGGGGGCCAGAGATGACAAAAAAGCTACCCCGGGGATAACAGAGTTGTCGCGGGCAAGAGCCCATATCGACCCCGCGGCTTGCTACCTCGATGTCGGTTTTTCCCATCCTGGGTCTGCAGCAGGACCCAAGGGTGGGGCTGTTCGCCCATTAAAGGGGATCATGAGCTGGGTTTAGACCGTCGTGAGACAGGTTGGTTGCTATCTGCTGGATGTGTTGGCTGTCTGAGGGAAAGGTGGCTCTAGTACGAGAGGAACGGGCCGTCGGTGCCTCTAGTCGATCGGTTGTCTGACAAGGCATTGCCGAGCAGCCACGCACCAAGAGATAAGGGCTGAAAGCATCTAAGCCCGAAATTCATCCTGAAAATAGACAGCCTTTTCCTTCGGGAACAAGGACTCCCATAGAACATGGGTTTGATAGGTTAGGGGTGTAAGTGTCAAGGTTTTCCGAGGCATTAAGCCCGCTAATACTAATAGTTCAAGTGATAAAAGATATTCTGGACACTTAAAGATATGAGAG